>JBIIFI010000064.1:0-5428 GCA_044237405.1 Candidatus Nanopelagicales bacterium
TGGCATTGCCGTAGATACTGAACGTGGACTATTAGTTCCAGTAGTGCGAGATGCTGGAGATTTAAATATCGGTGGGTTAGCGCGCAAGATTAATGATTTGGCCGATCGCACTCGCACCAACAAGCTTTCCCCTGATGAATTAAGTGGTGGCACTTTCACCATTACAAATACTGGTAGCCGAGGCGCACTGTTCGATACCCCAATCATTAATCAGCCCCAGGTTGCGATATTAGGAACTGGCGCAGTAGTTAAGCGTCCCGTTGTAACTACCGATGACACGGGTGCCGATGTTATTTCAATTCGCCAGATGGTTTATTTGGCAATGACCTACGATCATCGCTTAGTTGACGGTGCTGATGCCGCCAGATTCTTAACGGCAATTAAAGCCCGACTCGAAGAAGGCGCTTTCGAAGCGGATTTGGGTCTGTAATTTCAACTAGCCCAATCTCTAATTTCATAGCAAAGTAGAACTATGCGAATCGTAATTGCAGGATCATCTGGCCTAATTGGCACTGAGTTAGTGGCCTCATTGCGAAATGATGGTCACGAAGTAATCAAATTGGTCCGGCGACCACCAGTTGCCTCATCTGAGGTTTACTGGAATCCATCTGCTGGCGAAATAGACAGTTCCGCTTTGGCTGAGTGCGAAGTGTTTATCAATTTAGCTGGCGCTGGAGTTGGTGACCGCAGGTGGAGTAACAGCTATAAGGACCTCATTCGAAACTCTCGAGTTGATTCCACTTTGCTGCTAGCTAAGACCGCTGCCGAACTTAAGCCAAAAGTATTTATTGCCGGTAGTGCTATCGGTTGGTATGGCGATACTGCTGATCGGCAAGTAGATGAAACATCACCAGCTGGCACCGGTTTCTTAGCAGAAGTAGTGGTGGCTTGGGAAGATGCAACGAAACCGGCCCGTGAGGCTGGAGTTCGAGTTGTAAACATCCGAACGGGTCTAGTGGCAGCCAAGAATGGTGGTGCTTGGGCCAAACTACTCCCGCTGTTCAAACTGGGCGTTGGCGGAAAATTAGGTTCGGGTAGGCAGTACTGGTCCTTTATTTCTATGCGGGATGAAATTTCTGCGATCAAATTTTTAATTGCCACGGCCGCCATATCGGGGCCCGTTAACTTAACTGCACCCGAGCCGGCAACAAACGCCCAAGTTACTAAGGCAATGTCAAAAGTGTTCAAGCGTCCCGCGCTTTTTCCAGTGCCCGCTTTTGCACTTAAGTCAGTATTAGGTGAATTTTCGCAAGAGGTTTTAGGAAGTTCGCGCGTGATTCCTAAGGTCTTACTTGAAAATGGGTTCACGTTTGCGGATCCAAACATCGAAAGTGCAATGTTTACTTTGGCTGCCAAGTAGTGCAATGTCGCAAATCCCCCAAAAAACAGATGTAGTTGTAATTGGTGCAGGACTTGCTGGGCTGGCAGCAGCTAGGCGTTTAGTAATCGCAGGTCGCCAAGTATGTGTGATTGATGCAAGCGATGCCGTTGGTGGCCGAATCCGAACTGATGAAGTTGATGGCCTCTTGCTAGATCGAGGATTCCAGCTTTACAACCCTTCTTATTCCGAAGGTTTGAGCGTATTGGACCTAAAGCTTCTTGATGTGAAGAGTTTTTCACCGGGTGTAATTGTTTCGATAGACGGACGTAGTTACAAATTGGCAGACCCTAAGCGGGAACCATCTTGGGCAGTCGACAGCTTGCTGGCGCCGGTAGGGAAAATTTCGGCCAAGTTAAAGTTTGCAAAATATGCCTTGGGATTAGCGTTAGCTAAAACTGATTCGACCGGATACGACCAACGAAGTGATGCATTCTTGCGGGCTAAATTTGGTAAAGATTTAACTGAAAAGGTTTTACGTCCATTCTTGGCCGGGGTATTCCTAGAATCTGATTTAGCCACTTCAAAACGCTTTCTCGACATCACATTAAAGTCATTTGTAAGTGGAACGCCAGGTGTGCCAAGTGCTGGCATGCAAGCTATCCCCAAACAGCTTGCCGCGCAGTTGCCAGCAGGAAGCATTAACTTAAATGTCACTGCCAGCGCTGTTGCTAGCACTATGGTGCGAACTGACCAAGGTGACATTAGGTGTCGCTCTGTGGTTATTGCAACCAATGCCCGAAGCGCAAAAATATTGGTTCCAAGTTTGCAAGTTCCCAACAGTAACGCCGTCACCACTTGGTATCACTTAGCGGACTGCGCTGGCGATGAACTTACTGATGGCAAAAGCACTCTGGTGATTGACGGCAAGAAATTTGCTGGCCACTATGAAGATCCTGCGCGCCCATTGATCAACACGGTTGTCATGACAAATAATGCCCCGTCATATGCAACCGATGGTCGAACTTTGATTTCTTCATCAGCACTTGGGGTGCACCATTCAAGCCTGGCTGAGAGCCAAGTTAGGTCGCACTTAGCGGCGCTATACAAGGTTCCAACTTCCAATTGGACCCATGTTGCCACCTACCCAATTCCTGATGCACTACCAATGATGGCTGCGCCACACGACACCGAACAGTCAGTTCGACTTTCTGATGGGGTGTACATTGCCGGTGACTACCGACAGGTTTCTTCAATTAATGGCGCGTTAGCAAGTGGTCGCAGAGCTGCCGAGGCTCTGCTTGTTGATGACCTTTAGGCAATTACCCCAGGAGCCAACACAGTCTCGATTACTTGATCGTTGACCAGTTCCACTCGATAGCCACTGGCTTTGGAGTCTGGAGTGTCTACTACAACTTCAATTGGATCAGCGTTTTGGTACACGATTGCAGCATGGTCATCTGTTGCGAAAGATAACGGCAAAGTTTTGGACTGGACTAATGAATGCAATAGTGGGCGGCGCTGGGCTTCGGTGTCGTAGTGCACGCCATTTCCATATGGAATTAATGCCAGGCCATTTGTAACAGTTTCTAGCTTTGGACCAAAGGAATCTGTGGGGCCACCGTAGTGCCAACAGATAGAGCCAGCACTCACGCCAGCCATAACTGTGCCACTTTCCCAGGCTGCGCGTGCTGCTTGCGTCACGCCATGCAACTCCCAGAGCGCTAATAGATTTGCAACTGAGCCGCCACCAACCCACACTAAGTCAGCGCGGTCAAAAGCTTGATCAACCGGAACATTTGGCTGAGTAAATAGTGCCAAGTGCTCAACATCGACACCGATGCTAGAAACTGCCTGATAACTAGTTGCCAAATAACTTGGGTTGTCCCCACTTGCAGTCAACACAAACAATACGCGTGGTCGTGTTTTACCGGTCAGTTCCAAGGCTCGCTTGAATATCTGTCCCGGCTTCATCACTCCCCAGCGATCGGTTTGGACAAACCCACCACTGGAGGCAACTATGTATCGGTTAGTCACGAAACAGAAACTTTTTCCGGCTCAACTAGTGGGCCTTCACTCTTGCCGAGTTTGCTAGGCCACCAAATTTTTGCGCCAATGTCATAAGAAAGCGCTGGCACCAACAAGCTTCGAACGATAAAGGTGTCCAGCAATACGCCAAAGGCAACAGCGAACCCAAGTTCAGCTAGGAATACCAGCGGCAGGGTGCCCAGGACTGCAAAGGTCGCAGCCAAGACCACACCGGCTGAGGTAATTACGCCACCAGTTACCGTTAGACCTTTCAAAATACCCGGACGAGTTCCAAGTTTCTTGGCTTCCTCGCGCACGCGAGTCATCAAGAATATGTTGTAGTCAATACCGAGGGCCACTAAGAATACGAATGTAAATAAGATGAATGAGCCATCGGTTCCAGCGAAGCCAAACAAATGCGTGAATACCAAATGGCTGATTCCTAAGGTTGCGCCAAATGAAATCACTGTTGTAATTATCAGCAATACTGGAGCCATCAAGCTACGAAGGAGCAGAGCCAGAATCAATCCAATGACTAATAGCGCAGTAGGAATGATGAGGTTTCGATCACTTATATTTGTTTCTTGGATGTCGAAATTAACTGCAGTCGATCCACCCACTAGCGAGGGTTCACTTGCATTATGCGCAGCTTCACGAATCGCAGGAATGTAACTCTGGGCTTCGACGGAATCGGCAGGCTTATCCAAAATCACTTCAATTTGAACTAAGCCATCAACTACTAAAGGTGTTGGTTCAGGACCACCAGGAATAAACGGTGTAGTAGTTTGCTTAACTTCCACAACACCTTCTGCGGCACTTAGCGCGGCAATCAAGGCGTCCTTGTCGGCTTCAGGCCCAATCACAATAGTTGGATCACCTGAACCAGCCGGGAAATGTTCCGACAATTTTTCAAGTCCAACAACTGAGTCCGGATTTCCGGTGAAGGCGTCAGTTTGCGACAGGCCATCACTCTTTAGTTGTGTGGCAAATGACATTGCAATGATTAAGAATAAGCCACTGGCAATCCAGGTAACGCGTGGCCGACGACCAACTAATCCAGCTACCTTGGACCAAATGCCTGAAAGGTTTTCATCTACATCGTCATGCTTTGGACGCTTAGGCCAGAAAATCCAACGACCCGCAAGAACCAAAATAGCTGGCAGTAAAGTCAGCATTACTAACTGAGCGGAAACAACTCCGATAGCTGCAACAGGACCCAGTGAGCGAACTGACTTTAGATCAGATAGACCCAGAACTAATAGACCCGAAATTACCGTGAGTCCGGAAGCGGCAATTGGTTCAACTACGCCTTTCCAGGCAACAACCATGGCATCGACGCGACTGTCATAGTGGTGCAACTCTTCTCGGTATCGAGCAATCAACAAAAGTGCATAGTCTGTGGCCGCGCCAATGACCAGTACCGACAAAATGCCCTGCGACTGACCGTCCAGATCCAATACATCTGCCTTAGCAAGTAGATAAACAATGCCACCAGCTACCGAAAGTGCAATTACTGAACAGAACAACGGAATGATCCAAAGTACTGGGGATCGATACACCGCAATCAAAATCAGGGCTACGACAATCAAAGTGGTCTTTAGCAAATCAGTATCAATCGAGCCAAAACTGTCGAACAAGTCCGCTAAAATGCCGCCGATACCCGTTACATGCGATTCAAATCCGGCTACTTCACCTGCCTGTGCGCGAATGGCCTTAACAACTTCAGGCAGCGCAGGCTTTTCATTCTCAAGCGGAGCTGCCAAGGCATCGTTATCCAAAGGTATTGACATTAAAATTGCTTGGCCATCTTGAGATGGAATTGGAATAAGTTGCGCGCCATCAGCTAAGTAATCAGCAACGGTGTCAGTTGACCCAGCAATAGGCGCCGATGCAACGGCAATTCCAAATTCCCCTACAGCTGCGATTCCGGCTGCATCCGCTGGGCCGATAAAGATAACTAATGCGGGTAAAACTGAAGTGTCTTGAGAAGTGAACTTAGTGGCTAGTTCTGAAGCTTTAGTTGACTCTGCAGAGGTTGGCAAGAAGCCAGCATTGTCATTTTGTTGAACACTAGAGAGTTTG
>JBIIFI010000065.1:0-5385 GCA_044237405.1 Candidatus Nanopelagicales bacterium
AAATCTAGTCCTTGTTACCGAAGTTGATTTATTCGGAACTCGTGACACTGCTCGTGCTACTCGAAGTCTGCCAAGTAAGCGCCGAGCAGTAATTGATCCGTTAACTCTAAAAAGTGGTGACTTCGTAGTTCACGAACAGCATGGCGTCGGCAAATACATTGAAATGTCGCAACGTACGGTGGCAAATGCCACTCGCGAATATTTAGTTATTGAGTATGCCGCAAGTAAGCGAGGTCAGCGCGGCGATCGACTTTATGTTCCAAGCGACCAGTTAGATCAGGTCACTAGGTATGTAGGTGGCGAGGCGCCATCTCTGAACCGACTTGGCGGCGGCGACTGGGCTGCAACAAAGTCAAAAGCACGTCGCGCAGTTCGCCAGATCGCAGGTGAGTTAATTCGACTTTACGCAGCTCGCATGGCGAGTAAAGGCTTTGCATTTTCTATTGATAGTCCGTGGCAGCGGGAGCTTGAAGATGCTTTTGAATACGTGGAAACTCCCGATCAATTAGTAACGATCGAAGAAGTTAAGCGTGACATGGAAAACGATGTACCAATGGACCGTTTAGTTTGTGGCGATGTCGGATATGGCAAAACTGAAATCGCAGTCAGGGCTGCGTTCAAGGCGGTTCAAGATGCTAAACAAGTAGCAATCTTGGTCCCAACGACATTGCTGGTTCAGCAACACTTCGAAACATTCTCTCGCAGGTATGCGCAATTCCCAATCAAGATTGCCGCGCTTTCTAGATTTCAAACGGATGCGCAAGTTCGAGATGTAATAGCTGGAATCACCGATGGCACCATCGACATAGTTATTGGTACCCATCGATTGTTTAATCCAGAAGTCAGATTCAAAGACTTGGGTCTAGTAATCGTGGATGAAGAACAGCGCTTTGGTGTTGAGCATAAAGAGCACTTGAAGGCCCTGCGGACAAATGTAGATATGTTGACTATGTCAGCCACGCCGATACCTCGAACGCTGGAAATGGCGGTAACCGGACTGCGGGAAATGTCTACCATCCAGACGCCTCCCGAGGAACGTCATCCAGTGCTAACGACAGTAGGTCCGTATGACGAAAAATTTATTACGGCTGCAATACACCGTGAGTTAATTCGTGACGGTCAAGTTTTCTTTGTCCATAATCGAGTGGAAAGTATTAATCGAGTGGCCAGCAAGTTAGCAGAGTTGATACCCGAAGCACGGATTGCAGTGGCCCATGGCCAGATGAATGAACACATACTCGAGCAAATAATTGTTGACTTCTGGGAACATAAATACGACATTTTGGTTTCCACAACAATTATTGAAAGTGGCTTGGACATTCCAAATGCAAACACTTTAATCGTGGATCGCGCTGAGTCGTTTGGCTTGTCACAATTACACCAACTTCGCGGTCGTGTTGGCCGAAGCCGTGAGCGCGGATACGCATATTTCTTGTATGCCCCCGATCGACCATTAAGTGAAAATGCGCATGATCGACTATCGACTATCGCAGCGCACACTGATTTGGGATCAGGAATCGCGGTAGCAATGAAGGATTTGGAGATTCGTGGCGCTGGCAATTTACTTGGCGGCGAACAAAGTGGCCACATAGCTGATGTCGGATTCGATTTGTATGTGAGATTAGTTAGTGAAGCCGTTTCAGAAGTTCGTTCAGGTGGCCAGGTAACAGTCGAAGAAGTCGTCAAAGTTGAATTACCTGTTGATGCCCACCTACCGCATGATTATGTACCCGAAGAGCGGTTGCGACTTGCGGCCTATCGACGCTTAGCTGATGCCCGCACCCTAGAGGATGTAACTGGGGTAGTTGAAGAGTTGATGGATCGCTTTGGAACTTTACCGACTCCAGTAGAAACTTTAGTTTCAATCGCGCGACTGAGAGTTAACCTGCAAGCTGTGGGAATAACTGAAGTAATTGCAACTACTTCCAATGTAAAGTTCTCACCAGTTGAATTACTTGAATCTCGAGTTCTTCGATTGAATCGAATGTACCCAGGATCTGTAATTAAGCCTGCAACTCGTACGATTGTGGTACCTCGGACTAAGGATTCCTTAATTGGATCAACTGCTCAAGCTGCAGATGTAGACCTTGTGGAATGGGTAAACACATGGGTGGCAACAATTGTTGCTACCGCGTAATAAAATCAGATAACGACTTTTCGAGAGGAATACCGGTGAGAGTGCGCGCAATCGTAGCGGTCATTATTGGAGCAATAGTTTTAACTGGCTGCTCTGAGACTCCAAAGCAAGCGGGCAGTGCCGTCATTGTTAACGGAAAAGTTATATCTGCAGCAGAAGTTTCGCAGCGAGTAGATAAAGTACGAGCGCAAATTCAAGATTCAGACGCATCCCTCATTGCTGAAGTCCCGAGCTTAGTCCAGATAACGCAACGCGCAGTTGACCACTACGTATTAGTCTCACTACTTGATGAAGTTGTTAAGCGTGAAAATATAAACATTAATGACAATCAAGTTGCGTCATACCGAGATGAAATTTTTGCCCAGTACACCCAAGCTGCAGTTGAGGCACAGTTAGTTTCCCAGAACGCCGTACCTGCAGACGATGTTGACGGATTTATGTACGAGATCTTGGTGCAACGCGCATTGATTGAACTCCTTGCACCAGGAGCGGACACCCAAACGCGCAATCAAGCACTAATTGATTACATGACCGATTTAAGTAAAGAAGTTGGCGTGGAATTAAACCCACGGTACGGAACCTGGGATCCAAGTAACTTGATGAGCACACCAGGCGACAGCACATTAGCTGTCCCACTACCTCAATTGCTTGGTCAGTAGTTCATGACTTCACCTGTTGATCGATTAGTCCAGGTGATGGACCAGTTACGAAGCCCGGGGGGATGCCCATGGGATGCCGAACAAACTCATGAAAGTTTGGCGCGCTACCTCCTAGAAGAAACTTATGAAGCACTTGAGGCAATGGATCAAGGTGATTTAGTCGAACTGCGAGAAGAGCTCGGTGACTTGTTACTTCAGATCGTCTTTCACGCCAGAATCGCACAAGAGACCGATCCAAATTTTTCCCTTGATGAAATCGCACAAGGAGTCGTTGACAAATTAGTTCGCCGGCATCCCCATGTCTTCACAGATTTAGTGGTTACTTCAAATGCGGAATTGGAAACAAACTGGGCGAAGATAAAATCCGAAGAAAAACAACGCGACTCCGTTACCGATGGTGTCCCAATCGCTATGCCCGCTTTGCAGTTGGCCACTCAGTTGATTTATCGCGCTCGCGATTTAAACCTTGCCCCTGGTGACCCGGACTTGAAAGATTCGCTTCGCGGTTTGGTAGGAGACATGTCACAAGAAAGCATCGCATCCTTATTAATTGCAACGGTCGAGTTAGCGCGCGAAGCCGACATAGAAGCTGAATCCGTTTTGCGCGCCGAAATGATGCGTTATCGATCCAGAGTTCGACAAGCAGAAGGACTTTGATCCTATAAATCAAGGACAGTAACCCAATTCGGTAGACTGAGTTACTGGCGAGGGAATCTCGCTGCGAATAAGTTTTGGAGACGTTCTGTGTCGAGCATTGCAGATGTAAGAGCCCGTGAGATTTTAGATTCTCGAGGAAACCCAACTGTTGAAGTCGAAGTAACTCTTGATGACGACAGTATGGGACGCGCAGCAGTCCCATCCGGTGCATCTACTGGTGCCTTCGAAGCGGTAGAGCTTCGCGATGGTGACGAACGTTATTTAGGTAAAGGTGTCATCAAGGCAGTTATTGCAATAGAAGACGAGATCATGCCTGCCATTATCGGATTTGATGCTACCGATCAACGTTTTATTGATGACGCCATGATTGCGCTGGATGGCACACCTAATAAAGCCAGACTCGGTGCCAATGCAATCCTTGGCGTTTCAATGGCAGTTGCTAAAGCAGCAGCACAATCTGCAAGTTTGCCGCTGTATCGCTACCTTGGGGGACCAAACGCCCATGTGCTTCCAGTTCCGATGATGAACATCATTAATGGTGGCGCACATGCTGACAGCGATGTGGATTTCCAGGAATTCATGATTGCGCCAATTGGAGCAGATTCATTTCATGATGCGCTGCGCGTTGGAGCTGAGGTTTACCACTCACTAAAGAGCGTGCTAAAGGCAAACGGCCTTTCAACTGGCTTGGGTGACGAAGGCGGCTTTGCTCCTAACTTGCCAAGTAACAGAGCGGCATTGGAATTGATTTCTGAAGCCATCATCAAAGCGGGATTCAAACTGGGTTCAGATGTGGCCTTAGCAATGGATGTTGCGGCCACAGAATTCTTTAAAGATGGTTCGTATCATGTCGAAGGAAAGCCAAAGTCCACAGATCAAATGATTGAACTCTACGAACAACTAATTAATGATTTTCCAATAATTTCCATTGAAGATCCATTGGCAGAAGATGACTGGGATGCTTGGGTTCACTTCACTTCGGTTGCTGGCGAAAAGATTCAAATTGTTGGCGACGATCACTTTGTAACAAACACCCAGCGCATTGCCCGTGGCATTGAGCTCAAGTCAGCCAATGCATTGCTGGTAAAGGTCAATCAAATTGGTTCACTTACTGAAACATCCGAGTCAGTAGAAATGGCACATCGAGCTGGATTTGCCACCATGATGAGTCACCGTTCGGGCGAAACCGAAGACACCACAATTGCAGATCTTGCTGTGGCATTTAATTGTGGCCAAATAAAGAGTGGCGCTCCTGCCCGTTCGGACCGGGTAGCGAAATACAACCAACTGCTAAGAATTGAAGAAGACTTAGATGACGCGGCGCGCTATGCCGGGCGTAGCGCATTCCCGCGTTTCAAAGGTTAAGCAAGGCAAACTTAGTCTGTGGCCACTTCTCCAAGAATCAAACCAAGGATTAACGCGCGCGCAATCGCGTTGATACTTGCTGGCGTTTTTGTCTTATTGACTCTCGCGGTGCCACTTCGAGCTCTCATTCAAGAGCGTCGTGAAATCAAGCAACTGCAGATGCAAGTGGTATCACAACAAGTCAAAATCGACGATCTAAATAATCGAAAAGAACGACTTAAGGATCCTGCCTATTTACAAGCTTTAGCACGAGAACGCCTGAACTATGTTTTCCCAGGCGAAATTGGATTGATCTTGCTTGACGAAGAAACCAACACTGCGATTTCAGGAGTACCTGGCGCTTTGGTTCCAAATAATGACGATGCTTGGTACACAAAGTTATGGACCAGCACTAAGCTCGCAGACCAACCGCCAGTAAAAAATGACCCACTGGTAGTGCCATCTGACGACATGCCACAGTAGGCACCATGTTGTCACCTGAAGATTTTTTGGCCGTTTCGGCGCAACTTGGTCGTGAGCCAAGAAGTGTGATTGAAGTTGCTCATAGGTGTTCATGTGGCCAACCAG
>JBIIFI010000066.1:0-5315 GCA_044237405.1 Candidatus Nanopelagicales bacterium
CGGCCTTCTTTGCTGGAGCCTTCTTGGCTACAGCCTTCTTCTTAGCAGCCTTGCGCTTAGCAGGTGCCTTACGTGCTGTGGTTTTCTTGGCAGCCACAGGTCCTCCTCGAGGTAAGACCCTCGGACTTCCCGAAGGTTCTTATTAACAAGATTGGCAGACAAATGCGTAGTTTTGGGTGTTTTTTGCCAATTATCTTGCCAGCGTGTCGCGCCGAAAAAATTGGACAATTGTTGCAAAAAATTACGCGATTTTGAATCGCAATTCTGTAAATATTTCACAACTGCACTTATAAATATGGCAAAAAAACCGCGTGGTTATGCGGTTTTTTCGGAGTAAGAAAACTTTGCGCATGTATTCACTTTATGTTTTTCAAAGTCTGTCCTGAAACAAAAGTTACTCAACGAGGCAGCTGAATTAAAAAAATATTTTTAAAAATTTTACGATTTTCGATCAATTCTGAGGAATATTTCCCAAAAAAATTGTTAATTCTGTTTTTGTAAATGAGATTGAATATTGCGTTTACAAAATGTTTTCCTAATCAATGTTGCAGCTAAACGTAGGAATGATCCAAGTCGGGATAGGCGCCACTTGCAACGTCATCAGCCCAAGCTTTAGCACCGTGCAACATAGTTTCGCGCATGGCTGCGTAGTGCTTAACAAACTTAGCTTGCTTGCCACCCGTTAAACCCAGTAAGTCTTGCCAAACAATCACTTGCGCATCGGTACCAGGGCCAGCGCCGATGCCAATGATCGGAACTTTTATTTCTTGGGTAAGACGAGTTGCTAAATCATGCGGTACAACTTCCAGGACTATGGCAAAAGCTCCAGCATCAACTAATGCATGTGCATCCGCGATTAGTTGATCACCTGCATCGCCGCGACCTTGGACTTTATAGCCGCCCATTTGATTAACAGATTGCGGAGTTAACCCGATATGTCCCATAACCGGAACGCCAGATTGGGTCAGGAGTGCGACATGGTCAACCATGTGACGCCCACCTTCAATCTTTACGGCATGGGCTTTACCTTCTTGCATAAAGCGAACGCTAGTTTCTAACGCTTGAGCTGGGGAGGATTGATACGACCCAAACGGTAAATCGGCAAGCACCATGGCGCGACTACTTCCACGTTCCACGGCAGCAACTAAGGGCAGCAAGTCATCGGTAGTTACCGGAATTGTGGAGTCATAGCCATAAACCACCATGGCCGCAGAATCACCGACCAATAGAACGGGGATACCGGCCTCATCAAAAATTCCGGCACTTAGCGCGTCATAAGAAGTGATCATCGGCCACTTCTCACCATTTACTTTGGCGGCAAGTAAGTCGCTGGTAGTAATTCGGCGCGATTGTTTTCCGCCATACAAAGGCTCGTGAGACATTTGGTACTCCACTCTCGAGGCTGCGCAAGGGCAGTCCCCGGATCTGTACTTCTATTGTTACAGGAATTACAAGTGGAACGCCACTCCTGTGTGCCACTCACGAATGGTCACTCAGACCATTTGTTAGTTATTGGCATTCTTCGGTCTTTGCCGAAGGCTTTGCCTGAGACTTTAGGGCCTGGTGGGTATTGCCGGCGCTTGTATTCCGCGCGATCAGTTAGCGACAAGATTCGATGTACGGTCTCGGCGGCAAAACCCGCGGCGATGATTTGGTCAGCGCTCTGGTCATTTTCAACGTATCGGGCCAAGATTGCATCTAATTCTTCGTAATCTGGTAACGAATCAGAATCTTGCTGCCCTGGTCGCAGTTCTGCGCTCGGAGGCTTAGTAATAGAGGACTCTGGAATTGGCTCAGCCGTGCCCGATATCTTGGCTTGTTCATTTCGCCAGTTAGCTAGCGCCCAAACATCAACTTTTGGCACATCCATTAGGGGAGCAAATCCGCCGACTGCGTCGCCATAAATAGTTGAGTAGCCAACGGAAAGCTCACTTTTGTTTCCAGTAGCTAAAACTAAATGACCCTCTTGATTTGAGAGCCCCATCAAAATCATGCCGCGTACGCGTGCTTGCAAGTTTTCTTCGGCTAAGCCGGTCAGATCTAGATTGGCTAGATAGGAAGCAACCATTGGTTCGATTGGAACTGTGCGGAAGTTAAGCCCAATTCGCGCAGCAGAATCTTGTGCGTCCGAAATTGAATGCTCCGAGGAATACTTTGACGGCATAGCAACGCCATATACATTCTCCGCGCCAATAGCATCAGCTGCGATTGCTGCAACTAAGGCAGAATCGATACCACCAGAAAGCCCTAAGGCAACTGACTTGAAGCCGTTCTTAACTACGTAATCATGCAGCGCAGTAACTAGGGCGGCATAAACTTCCGCATTTGGATCTAGACGAGGTTGTTGTTCTCGCTTGATGTCGAATGAGTGATCATGGGCAACTGGTCCCTTTAACATCACAACTTTTTCGCCACTGGCTAGAGTTTCGTTTTCGCCACAGCTAGGCAGGTCAAGATCAGCGATCAACATGTCGGATTCAAACTGGGCAGCGCGCATTAGTACTTCGCCCGATTCTGAAACGATTATTGAGTCGCCTTCAAAAACTAACTCATCTTGGCCACCGACCATATTTACATAGGCCAAAGTTGCATTGGCTTGTTTGGCTCGCTGACTTACCAAAGCCAGACGCACATCATCTTTGTCCCGCTCGTATGGAGAACCATTTAGGACAACTAGCAACCCAGCCCCATTGCGCTTAACTTGCGCTACGGGCCCGCCATCTTGCCAAAGGTCTTCACAAATTGCTACGGCAATATCAACACCAAATGCTCGGACTAAAACTGAACTATTTCCTGGGACGAAATATCGGTATTCATCAAATACTCCATAGTTGGGCAAATGATGTTTTGCATAACTCGCATGAACGGCGCCGTCATAAATAACAGCAGCGCAGTTCATCGGACCACCGCGCGGCACACCCAGGGTCTTTGCCTCAGTGTCATTGGTACCCCTGAGGTATCCCACAAAAACTAATATGCTTCCCAGTCCAGCAGACTTTAAAGACTCGGCAAACTTTTGCGTAGCATCCTCAGATGCCAACTGAAATGACGGGCGCAATGCCAAGTCTTCAATGGGATATCCAGTGATAACCATTTCAGGTAGGACCACAATGTCAGCGCCTTTCGCGGCAGCAGACTGCACTGCAGCAAGGCACTTGACCACGTTTCCAGCAAGATCGCCCACAACTGGGTTGATTTGCGCTAGAGCCAAGCGGATTTGGGGCACAGATACAGCATAAATGCAGATCTGGGTCTGCCGTAACACAGCCGTAACGCAAAGGCTTCATCATGGTCTAGTGGATAAGCAAACAGAATTTGTATTACGCACCATTGAAGAACGTGACATTCGCTTCGTGCGACTATGGTTCACCGACGTTTTGGGAACCCTTAAATCAGTTGCAATTGCCCCTGCCGAACTAGAGGGCGCATTTTCCGAAGGTATTGGCTTCGATGGTTCAGCTATCGAAGGTTTTGCCCGAGTTTATGAATCCGACATGTTGGCTAAGCCAGATCCAGAAACATTCTCGATTCTGCCTTGGCGCGGCGAAGAGAACAGTGTCGCTCGTATGTTCTGCGACATTCAGCTACCTGATGGCTCACCATCATGGGCTGATCCACGCCATGTGCTTACGCGCGCCTTAAGTAAAGCCGCAGACAAAGGTTTTACTTTCTACACTCACCCCGAAATCGAATTCTTCCTATTTAAGAATCAACCGGCAAAAGGTGAGCAGCCTATTCCAATAGACGAAGTGGGTTACTTTGATCATTCCCCAAGTGGCATTGGCTATGACTTCCGTCGACAGGCAATCACGATGCTGGAGTCAATGGGTATCTCGGTTGAGTTCAGTCACCATGAAGGAGCTCCGGGTCAACAAGAAATCGATTTACGTTATGCAGATGCGTTAACAACTGCCGACAACATCATGACTTTCCGAGTCGTCATGAAAGAGGTTGCGTTAGCGCAGGGTGTCTATGCCTCATTTATGCCGAAGCCATTCTCGCAATATCCAGGTTCAGGTATGCATACTCACTTGTCGCTATTTGAAGGCGATCGAAATGCCTTCTATGAAGCTGGCGCCGAGTACCAGCTTTCGAAAACTGGTCGCCAATTCATCGCGGGCTTATTGCGTCACGCGCCAGAAATTACTGCAGTAACAAATCAGTGGGTTAACTCATATAAGAGACTAAGTGGCGGCGGTGAGGCTCCGTCATTTATTTGCTGGGGTCACAACAACCGTTCTGCATTAATTCGAGTTCCTATGTATAAACCAACCAAGGGAAACTCCACAAGAATTGAATTCCGCTCTCTGGATTCCGCTTGCAATCCGTATTTATCATTTGCATTGATGCTGGCAGCTGGCATGAAGGGGATTGAAGAGGGTTATGAATTGCCGCCGGGCTCCGAAGATGACGTTTGGTCACTAACTGAGCCAGAGCGCGCCGCCCTTGGGATTGCGCCACTACCTCAGTCCTTGGGCGATGCAATCAAGGTTATGGAAAAAAGTGAACTGGTTGCTGACACTTTGGGTGAGCATGTGTTTGACTTCTTCTTACGCAATAAGCGCGCTGAATGGGAAGAGTATCGATCACAGGTGACAGCATATGAGCTTGATAGATACTTACCGGTGCTTTAAATGAAGCCCATTGTTTTAGTTGTGCAAAATGAGATCGATGATCCCGTTGCGTTAGTAGGCGAGTGGATTGCCGAAATGGGCGTAGACATTGAAGTGATCCATGCCTACCGAGGTGAAAGCGTTCCAACCGCGTTGCCAGCTCATATATCGGGTGCCATTGCTATGGGTGGCTACATGGGCGCAAATGATGATGTTGAGTTTCCTTGGCTTACCGACGCTCGATCCTTGATGAAGGATGTCATTGCTCATGATGTGCCATTTTTTGGAATATGTCTGGGCGGCCAAGTATTAGCAACTGCCATTGATGGCGTAGTTGAACCAACACCAATTCCAGAAATTGGCGTGGTTACTATTCGAGTTGCCCAAAGCGCAAGCGATGACGCAGTGTTTGGACACTTAGCAGGCAAAGATGTTGTAGCAGCCGAGTGGCATAAGGATTACATAACCGACTTGCCTGACGATGCAGTTATCTTGGCTGGCAATGATGTGTGTCCAGTGCAGGCATTTCGCGTTGGCAAAAATGTCTATGGTGTGCAGTTTCACCCAGAGATTGATTCCGAGATATTCACTAGTTGGGCAGCAACTGACGATGAATTAGCGAAAATTGATCACACTATCGAGCAAGCGTGTGTGCAGGTTGCAAATGCAGAAGCCGAGTTGACTGCGACTTGGAAGCCAGCG
>JBIIFI010000067.1:0-5297 GCA_044237405.1 Candidatus Nanopelagicales bacterium
GGCGCAAGGTAATTCGCAGCACCTCTTGATTGACCCAGTCAAGATCGCGTTTACTTTCTGAAATGATTGGATCTGAGGTGACCACTGCGGTGCCACTTATAACGGTGTTACTCGAGCTCGCGTTTGCTATCGGTCCGAAAACCAGCGGATAGATGCGAATTAGCGAAATTGTGCAGCCAAGAATTGCACCTAGCAAAATCATCTTGCCCAGAGTTCGAATATCGATTTCTGAACCGGCAAGTCTTCGAAACGCCAACTGACCTATCAATAGGCAAAGCGTTGCAGTGACCCAAAGCCAAATTGGGTTATCTAAGCCAACAATGCCGATGGTTAACGCAGCAGAAAGCCAAGTTGCCAAAGCAATCGGCGCTAGGCGAAAGTCCAACTAAAGCCGAACAAGTGGTTTTAGGTTTGCAAAAACCTTAGGTCCAATGCCAGGAACTTCCTGGAGTTCTTCGAGGGAATGGAATCTTTGATTAGTTTCGCGCCAAGCCACAATGCGACCTGCCATAACGGGACCAACGCCAGGCAAGGAATCAAGTTCGGACTCAGTAGCTTGATTAATGTTTATGCGCGGATCAGATGGAACATCACTTGACTTCGCATTGCCGATATAGATCATTTGCCCATCAAAGAGCCGCTCAGCAAGGTTTAGCGAAGTTACATTTGCCCCGGGCAGTAATCCGCCAGCTGCATTAATCGCATCAGCTACTCGATCACCTGCAGCGAGCGTGATTAGGCCAGGCGTCACTACTTCGCCTTTGACATCTACCACTATTTGATTTGTGGATTCAAATGCGCCGGTGACATTTGGATCGAATGCTGTCATTGAAGCACCAGGAATCGGAATGCCGTTACTAGTAACTAGCGGCACCGCAATTTGAGCTGGCCGATTTAGCCAAGCCAGTAATCCAACGACGGCGATTGCGACCAATACCAATTTGGCAATTGGCATGATTGCTTGCTTGGGTGGATTAATCAAGAATTGCGCGGGCTCAGTCGGTGGCGCTTCTTCTGGTCGACTACCGAGAATCTTTTGGAGCCGACTTGTGGCCTGGTGCGTCACTGATGCCGTTTGTCGACGAAACAATTTCATGGCTAGGACGATATATCGACTCTGTCTTGCAAACGAAGCGATTGTGGAGTTTGTGGGAAATTTAAACCTGTGGACTAACTACAACAGCCAAGGAACCTGGCCCAACGTGAGTTCCAACAACTGCGCCTGCTGGTGTTACTTCGATGTTAGGTATGCCAGTTCGACTCTTTAGTTGGTTGGCAATTTCCTGCGCAGCATCCTGGGCCTCAACGTGATGCACTGCAATTTCAGATTTGATCCGAGCTGCTGCGGTGACCAAATCAACCATTCGAGCCAAAGCTTTTTCACTTGATCTAACTAACTCGCGCTGCTCGACTTTGCCATTGATCATGTGTAGCAGTGGCTTAAGATCCATTGCTCTGCCCATTCGCGCCTGCATCGCGTTAATTCGTCCACCCCGTTCTAAGAATTCAAGTGAGTCTACGTAGAAAACAATGCTTGCACCGGCGCACTTTCGGTTTATCAAGCCAACAACTTCAGTCTGGGTACCACCAGCTTTTGCCAAACGAGCGCCAGCAATAACTGCAAATCCCATCATCATTGCGATCCCACGCGAATCAACTACATCGACTGGGAAATCAACTCGCCGACTTGCTAATACGGCAGCTTCATAAGTGCCCGAAAGCTCACTGGACAAATGCACACTAACAATTGATTCGGCGCCTTTGTTGCGTAATTTTTCAAATGTCTGAACGAATAAATCTGGGTTTGGTCGCGAAGTCGTAACTGATTTTCCAGCCCTTAACAGAGTTGCAACTTTTTCAACTGTGATTCCATCAACTTCATTGAAGGCTTCCCCAGCGCTGATAACTTGCAGTGGCACTACTTCAATCGCCAACTCTGCTACCAATGCGTTTGGCAGATAGGCAGTTGAGTCCGTAACTATGCCAACTGACATTGGTTAGCCCAGAACTATATTGACAAGTTTTGGCGGGCGCACCACAACAACTTTGATGGTCTGTCCAGCGATTGCTTCAATAACTGAAGCCTGGCTCATTGCAAGTTCGCGCATTTGATCTTCGGTGATACTCGGTGAAATCTCGAGGCGTTCCTTAATCTTTCCGTTCACTTGAATAACGCACTGTACAGAATCTTCAACAAGTAACTTCGGATCAACTTCTGGCCAAGGGGCAAGTGCAACAGTTGGCTGGTGTCCTAGTCGAGACCACATTTCTTCAGCGGTGTAAGGCGCCACAAGTGAGAGCATGATGGCAATAGCCTCGGCGGCCTCACGCACTGCAGGATCGCCAGCGCCGCATCCAGAATCTATGGCTTTACGAGTGACATTTACTAACTCCATAGTGCGCGCCACAGCAACATTGAATCGGTAAGTTTCTACTGCTAGTTGCGCATCGTTTAGGGCTTTATGAGTTGCTTTGCGCAGGGCTAAATCGCCAGATGTCACATCTATGCCTGCTGGGCTGGTGACATCACCTGCAAGACGATAAGCGCGCGCTAAGAATTTCCGCGCGCCACTTGGGGAAACATCTGCCCAGTCAACATCATCTTCAGGTGGACCTGAAAAAACCAGAGCTAAGCGAATTGCGTCCACACCATGTTCGGATAATTCTTCACTTAGTTTCACTAAGTTTCCGCGGCTCTTACTCATTGCTGAGCCATCCATCTGGACCATGCCCTGGTTAAGTAATCGCTTGAATGGCTCGACAAAATCGACCATGCCCATGTCATACATAACTTTGGTAAAGAAGCGACTGTAGAGCAGGTGCAAAATTGCATGGGTTACGCCGCCAACGTACTGATCTATCGGTAGCCACTTCTTGGCCTGGGCTTGATCAAATGGCGCAGTGCTTAGCTGTGGGTTCAGGTAGCGCATGTAGTACCAGGATGAATCAACGAAAGTATCCATGGTGTCGGCGTCTCGTCGAGCTGGTCCAGCGCACTTAGGGCAGGGCACATTGGCCCAAGCATCTGCAGCGCCTAGCGGCGAGGTTCCCTTTGGCGCTAGATCTAATCCAGCAGCATCAGGCAATTGCACTGGCAGTTGCTCAATCGGTACTGGGACCTCACCACAAGCTGGGCAGTGAATGATCGGAATTGGAGTTCCCCAGAACCGTTGCCGAGAAATTAACCAGTCACGCAATCGATAGTTTGTTGCCGGCTTACCTAATTGCTTGTCACTAAGTTCAGAAATGATTTTGGAAATAGCATCGGCTTTGCCAAGTCCATCTAGATTTCCAGAATTAACGTGCGGACCATCATCAGCCGTTGCTTCGCCAGTCTCCGCTGGATCGGTTTCTGACTGCACGACAACTCGAACAGGTAGGTCAAAAGTTTTTGCAAAATCTAAATCTCGTTGATCATGAGCTGGAACTGCCATGATGGCACCGGTGCCGTAGTCAGCTAATACATAATCACTGGCCCAAATTTGAAGTCGCTCCCCATTGACTGGATTAATTGCATAGCGATTCAGGAAGACACCGGTTTTAGGTCGATCTGTTGCCAACCTATCCATGTCACTAGTTGATTTAACTTTTTCCAGATAACTGTTAAAAGCGGATTCACTTTCGGTGCCAGTTGCAAGTTCAGCGGCCAACGCAGAATCGACTGCGACCACGAAGAAAGTTGCGCCGTAAAGAGTGTCGGGACGAGTTGTGTAGACAACTACTGGTTCGCTACGACCTTCGATTTCAAAACTAACTTCTGCGCCTTGTGAGCGACCAATCCAGTTACGCTGCATCAAAAGAACTTTTTCTGGCCATTGGCCTTCTAGTTCCTTCATGTCATCAAGCAGGCGGTCGGCGTAATCGGTAATTTTGAAATACCACTGGTTTAGTTTTTTCTTTGTTACTGCGGAATCGCAGCGTTCACATTCCCCGCCAACAACCTGTTCGTTAGCAAGAACGGTTTGACACGATGGACACCAATTAACTGCAGAATCTTTTCGATAAGCCAATCCGCGTTCATACATTTGCAAAAAGAACCATTGGTTCCATTGGTAATACTCTGGATCGCAGGTATTTAATACTCGGTCCCAATCAAATGAACAGGCATACCGGCGCATTGACGCTTTTTGAATTGCAATATTTTCGTAAGTCCAAATCGCAGGACTCTCGTTGCGCTTAATCGCGGCATTTTCTGCTGGTAATCCAAAAGCATCCCAGCCAATTGGGTGCATGACATTGAAGCCCTGGTGAACCCAGTAACGCGCAATTACATCGCCAAGTGCGTAAGCCTCAGCATGTCCCATGTGTAAGTCGCCCGATGGATAGGGAAACATATCCAAAACGTACTTAGTTGGGCGCTTATCATCTGGGTTTCCGGAACGAAACGGAGCTAATTCATCCCAAACTGGCAGCCATTTTTCCTGAACCGCGTGAACGTCATAGAAATTCGGGTCTGGAGTTACCTGTTCGCTCATGATCCCTAAGAATACTGGGAAATGGCCAGAGTCTAGAATCGGCATTGTGTCTAAGCGCGGATGGATCCTATTTATTGCGCTGGGAATCATATGGGGCACGCCCTATCTATTCATTCGAATTGCCGTTGCTGACCTCTCACCTGCTGTTGTAGTTTTCGGCCGAGTGATGATTGCCGCCGCCATACTGCTTCCAATTGCTATTCATCATGGGCATGCTCGAACGTTACGAACCCACTGGAAAGGCGTTCTCACTTTTGCCGTAATTGAGATGTGTATTCCATTTGGCTCCCTTGGCATCGCAGAGAAGGAAATCTCTAGTTCGCTGACTGGATTGCTAATTGCTGCGGTGCCATTAATCAATGCCGTTATTTCTAGACAGCTGGGACTTGATTCAGTTTGGGATGCCCGTCGCATTACTGGATTGTTTGTCGGTTTCTTTGGTGTTGGAATGCTAGTTGGCTTTGACATCAGTGCGAATAACTACTGGGCGATCTTAATGTGTTTCATCGCTGCCACTGGCTATGCATTAGGTCCAATCATCATTACAAAGCTGCTTAGCGATGCTGCGAGTATTGGAGTGATCGCTTGGTCACTTCTAGTAGCGGGCTTAATCTATCTGCCGATTGTTGGATTCGAAATCGTAAATGACTCCTGGCGCGCTCCTGGTGTAACAGTTGTCTCGACTGAAGCGATAGTTAGTGTGATAGCTCTTGCAGTTCTATGTTCTGCGATTGCATTTGTGGCACTGTTTGCGTTAGTTGAAGAGGTTGGGCCAACTCGCACAACAGTTATCACTTACATCAACCCAGCAGTGGCAATTAT
>JBIIFI010000068.1:0-5247 GCA_044237405.1 Candidatus Nanopelagicales bacterium
TTGGCCAAGAAATCATGGCCTAACTATGCCACAGCATGCTTGGGAGTAGGTAGTCTGGAATCACTTCGAAGGAGTGAATATGTCTAACGCTTTCTGGCATGGGTTTGCCGACATGAATGCAATTTCTGCCAATGGTCCGCTGGTAATGACTAAGGGC
This sequence comes from Candidatus Nanopelagicales bacterium, assembly GCA_044237405.1. Taxonomy (GTDB): domain Bacteria; phylum Actinomycetota; class Actinomycetes; order S36-B12; family UBA5976; genus UBA5976. The sequence goes on from JBIIFI010000068.1 coordinate 158, forward strand.
GAGGGATCTTGGGTATGGGATGACAAAGGCAAAAAATACTTTGATGCCGCAGGCGCCCTCTGGTACATGAATGTAGGTCACGGCCGAAAAGAAATCGGCGAAGCAATGGCAGCGCAGGCTTCAAATATTGCTTCCTACTCCTCGTTCGGTGAATGCACGACCGCGCCAACAATTGAATTGGCAGATTTGGTGGCATCGGTATCCCCCGTGCCAGATTCAAAAGTTTTTTTCACTTCTGGTGGCAGCGACAGTATTGATACGGCATTAAAGATGTCTCGCAAGTATTGGGCGCTGCGAGGTAAGCCAAGTAAGAAAGTAATTGTTTTCCGCGAGAATGGTTACCACGGTATGCATGCTGGTGGAACTTCAATTGCAGGTATTCCACCCAATAATGATGGCTACTCCGAACTTGTTGAAGATGTTGTGCGCGTTCCTTGGGATGATGCTGAAGAGATGATCGCAACTATCGATCGAATTGGCGAAGAAAACATTGCTGCGTTTTTCTGCGAACCAATTCAAGGCGCCGGTGGCGTGCGCATACCACCTGATCTTTACTTACAGACAGTTCGTAAGGCATGTGCTGAGCGCGATATTTTGTTTGTTGCCGATGAAGTAATCAATGGCTTTGGACGTTGTGGCGATTGGTTTGCATCAACTCGCTACGGCTTACAACCAGATTTGATGACCGTCGCTAAGGGACTTACCTCTGGTTACGCTCCAATGGGCGCTGTAGTCGCTGCTCCGTCAGTGTGGGAAAGCTTCTACGCACCGACTGCCGGCGTTTGGCGTCACGGCTATACCTATGGTGGCCATGCCACGGCTGCAGCAGCAGGCATTGCGAACATAAACATCATGATGCGTGAGCAGCTACCGTCTCATGTTGCTCGCTTGGAAGACAAATTTGCATCTGCATTGCGCACCTTAGAAGATCTTGATGCTGTAAGTGAAGTGCGCACTGGGGTTGGCTTCTTGGGTGGCATTCAAATGGCTGATCCAAACCTTGCCCCAGCAATGTATGGCAAGTGCCGTGATGCTGGTGTTATTTCGCGCGCGATTTGGGGCGGCGCACTTCAGGTTGCGCCTCCACTTAGTACAACAGAGGCCGAGATTGATGAAATGGTTGCGTTGTTCCGAGTGGGACTATCTAGCTAGTTAAGAAATCTCTTGGGCATTAACTGCCCCTGGAACTTCTGCGCCTGCAAAAGCGGCAACTACAGATTCAGCAACTGCGACACCAGCTTTTTCCTGAGCTTCTTCAGTCGAGGCGCCTAGATGCGGCGTTGCCACGACATTGTCTAACGCAAACAACGGTGAATCTGTGCAAGGTTCTGTGGCATAGACATCAAGGCCGGCTCCGGCTAATTCGCCAGCAACTAATGCCTGGTACAAAGCAGTTTCATCAAGTACGCCACCGCGGGCTGCATTAATTACAAATGCAGTTGGTTTCATTTTCTTCAGGGCTGCTGCGTTTATCAACCCTGTGGTCTCTGCTGTTTTAGGAATGTGAATAGTTATAAAGTCTGATTGCGCCAGAAGCTGATCTAGTGGGACCATTTCAATTTTGGGACCGCCTGTTGGTGCCACAGTTACATACGGATCGTAAGCCACAAATTTCATATCAAAGCCAGCAAGTCTGGTCGCTACCAGCATTCCGATTTTGCCCATTCCGATGATGCCTACAGTCTTATCCTGCAGCTCAACCCCGCCGAACTGCGAACGCTTCCACTTGCCGTCCTTTAGTGCCAAATTTGCAGGCACTACATTTCGAGCCACGGCAAGTAGTAACGAAACTGCTAATTCTGCAGCCGAAACTATGTTGCTTGTGGGGGCATTTACCACCAAAACTTTTGCGGCGGTAGCTGCTGGAATGTCGACGTTATCTAGGCCAACTCCGGCACGGGCGATGATCTTTAAATTAGGTGCAGCCGCAATGGCTTCGGCATCCATTTTGGTTGCAGACCTAACTAAAACGGCATTGGCTGTTGCTAGCGCAGCTAGTAGTTCGGTTCGATCAGCCCCATCGCAATGCTGAATCTCAAACTCATCACCTAAAACGGCAAGCGTGGCAGGTGATAACTCTTCGGCAATTAAGACAACAGGTTTTGACATATTTTGAGTCTAAGCCAAGCGATGCAATCAAGTTTGCAAAGATTGTGCAGGTAGCGATTACCAGAAATCTGGTTCTTCATCGGTGGCTCGCCAGCAATGCCAAGCCACCACACTTCGGTACGGAGACAGGTGATCCGCAACCCCGATAACTTCTTTTTCAGTAGGCGTATAACCCAAGCCTTGGATAATTCCCCAACCTCTGCGCACTCCTAGATCTCCGATTGGCCAGACATCCATTCGGCCCAGGCGAAACATCATAAACATTTCAACGGTCCAGCGACCTATCCCCCAAAACTGAGTTAGCTGTTTTACTACTTCATCATCTGGCAATTCATCAACAGCCTCTAGGTCAAAACCTTTAACGACTGCATCGCTTAACTCGATAATGGTTCGCGCTTTTGCATTACTTAAGCCCACTTCGCGTAGTTGCAAGTGACCTAATTTCAGGATTTTGGCAGGCTTAACCGGTGATCCAGTTTTAGCGATCAGTCGATGTGTGATCGTGTCTGCAGCTTTCCCTGATAACTGCTGCCCAATTACCGCAAAGATTATGGTTTCAAAATGTGAGTTGTGTGCTGGCTCTTTGGAAACTGGATAGAGCGGTGCATTGGCTAAAAATCTTCCTAGACGTTTATCTTGGGTTGCCAAGTAACTCTGTATCGACTTGATCGACTTTAGTTTTGGTGGTGATTTCTTGGTAGGCATTAGGACCTTTTTGGTGTTGGCGTAAACGAGATTGGTAATTCGATTGGACCAGTATTTCCACTATCGGGCAAGTACTTTGCGCCACTTTCAATTTTGAAATCAGGGATGCGAGCAGCCAGCGCTTTGTAAGCCTCAGCCATATCGAGTCGGGCCACATAATGTCCAAGGCAATGATGCATGCCACCACCAAATCCAAAATGTGGTGGTCGATTTGCAGTGATATCAAAACTGACGGTTTTGTAGCGCCTAGGATCGCTACCTGATGGAATAGTCAACAAGTGAATCGTCTTTCCTTGCGGAATCACTAAATCTTTATATTCCACATCAACAGATGCTTCCCTGCTCACCCAAGTGATTGTTGGATTCACCCGCATAACTTCTTCGACTGCATTTCGACCTAGTTCTGGATTAGCGCCTAACTCGCGCCATTGATCTAGATTCGCCGAAAAAGTTTGTAGGCCCAAGCCAATTTGATTTCGAGTGGTATCAAAGCCAGCAAAGATAATGAAGCTGACCAACATCAAAAGTTCACGATCAGTAATGCGCTTTCCATCAGCATTTGCCTGGATTAAAGTTCCGACAAAATCATCAGACTTAGTTCCAGTCCTAAGTGCGATCAGTTCTTTAGAAATTTCCAGCAAACCACTAAGCCCGTGTTCTATTACTGGCAGATCTTCCTTAATGGTCACGCTAAATACGTAACCGAGTTCAGTTGCTAACTGCGCAACTTCGCGCCACTGGTCCTTGGGCATACCAAGTAGCCCAGTAATAACTCGCGCAGAATAAGCTTCGGCGAACTCACTCATGAACTCAGCACTGCCCCGTTCACAGAAGTTATCAATTAACTCATGTGCTAATTCAGAGAAAGTAGGTATCAGTGGCTCAAGTACTCGCGGAGAGAATGCTGGTCCAGATAGTTTGCGCAAACGCAAATGATCCTCGCCTTCAATGCTCAACATGATGTCAGGCCACCATTGCGCCAGTAAGCCTTGTTCGATCCCAAAATGTGAAGGCCAGCGACGGGTGCCTTGATATAACCGCTTATCTTTCAATAACGCATTTGAATCTTCGTAGCGCAATATTGCAATTCCAAAATTTGTGGTGGCATACCAATGTTGTTCCCGCGCCGTCATGACTTGGTCTGAGCGAATTGAAAATCCAGTTTCGGAAAAATCTAAGTGTGCGACAGACATTTGGGAGTTAACTAGTCTTTTCCAATGCGCGGCCAGGTATCGCTCACCAGGTAACCAAGCGGATACGGGTCAGTCGGATCGAGCATGTGTTGGTGGGTTCCAGTTAGCCAAGCCTGGCCAGCAATCGATGGCACAATTCCTGGCTTATCGCCTATCATCACTTCTTTTTCAACTCGGCCTTCAAAGTGCGAGCCAATAATTGATCGGCCGCGCAACCGATCGCCTACCTTCATAATGCCGCGGGCGTGCAACACAGCCATACGCGCCGAAACTCCGGTGCCTGTTGGAGACCGATCTATTTTGCCAGGCTGAACGGCAACTGCATTATGGCTGATCAGTACGCCGGCTTCTTCAAATATCGGCATTGCTAATTGGCAAAACGAGAAATGCGTCCAACCGCTAATTGTTGGGTGTGTGAAAGTTAGTTGTTCGTTTGCGGCCTTAGTAATCCCGATTCCCATAACTGCAAGATCGCGAGCTTCACTTGGATCTAGCATGAAGCCCAGTTCTTTAGCGTTAACGATGACAAAACTGTCCCCACCCCAAGCAGTATCAACGGTAAGTGTTCCCACTCCAGGTACTTCTAGTTTGGTATCCAAGGTTGCAGCAAATGCCGGAACGTTATGGACCTTGATCTGCGTTGCCTTGCCATCTTTACAAGTTGCAAATACTTCAACTAATCCTGCAGGAGCCTCCATGAAGAAATGTGTTTCTGGTTCCACCATTGGCACAATGCCCGTTTCTAAAACAACAGTTGCTACGCACATTGAATTTGAGCCAGACATTAACGGAGTGTCCTCTGGCTCCATGATGATGAAACCAACAGCAGCTTTTGGATTTTTTGGTGGCACCAACATGTTGACATGTCGAAATACCCCACCGCGCGGCTCATTCAAGACAAACTGACGAAGCTCGTTGTCATTAGCAATAAATCTGGATTGGTCATACAAAGTATCGCCAGGCGGCGGATTGACCCCACCCACGATTACATCGCCTACTTCACCTTCGGCATGGCAACTAACAACATGGATTGTTTTGATTGATCGCATGGGTTTAAGTTTAGGCTTTCCAAACCTTGCCTAA
>JBIIFI010000093.1:0-4691 GCA_044237405.1 Candidatus Nanopelagicales bacterium
GCCAATTAGCGATCCATTCATAATGCGCTAATCCGAAACTGTGAAGTCCTTGGTGTCTTCTGTTAGTAGTCGGCCATCTTCGGCAGAGACATCAAAAACTCGCAAGGTGTAATCCCCAGCCGGCAATTCTCCAAGTTCAATGCTCCAAGCTGAATGATCTGGACACGCCAAGGTTGCAGTAGTTGCGCCCGTGTCGATTAGATCGCCATTTTGAAATAACTCCCAGGGCACATTGGCCTCAAATGTGCAGGCTGAGCCAGTCATGACAATTGGATTGCTAAGTTCGCTGTCATCTAGCTGGTCAATCCAAACACTTGCCAGTACTTGCCCATCATCTGTTGCCGTAAATGGTTGCGTGGTATCTACATGACCGGCAAGGCTCTCAATTGGCTTGCCATCAACCACAATGATTACAGAAGTAATTGTTGGGTCATTCGAAATTAACGTCCAGACGATTTGGTCTATCGCCCGCATTTCGGTTTCTGCCCCAAATGAAATGCGGCCAAGTTTGAGATCTACTGTTGCAGTAGCGCCATCCCTGGTTAAGGAGTTAAGTTTTGTTCCGTTATTCCAAAGAGTTTTATGATCGCCATCAAACGGTGGCAATTGGCCATCGATTAACATGACCAGCGCGTTTAAGCCTTTGTCCGACCCAAGGTCATTTTCAATGTCACTGACTTCATGCACTTCTTTAAACAACCTGAATCCATTTGCGGTTTCGCCAACAAAATAAAAGCTGTAATCGGCTAGGACCTCATCGGGTGACTCGGACATTGTGGGCTGGGGAACCTGACTCGCAGTGCTGCCTGAAGGCGTGGGGTCAGTGCTCCCAGGTGCGCAGGCCGTAATGCTTGCAACAAGAAATAGCGAGATGGGAACCCAACTCGCTAAACCCTTAGGTAATTTAATGTCCATGTAATTATTAGCCTAACTTGATGGCTATTTGCTTACTTCGTGGGTTCAATTAGACTTCCCTGCAGGCGAACTTACCTCTATTAAGGCTTGGGAATTAATGGCTGAATTAGTTTTTTTCACCGGCACTATGGATTGTGGTAAATCCACTCTGGCTGCCCAGGTGAATTACACCCATGCCAGTCGTGGTCGGCGCGGAATAGTTTTCACCAGGAATGATCGCGCTGGAGCAGGCGTGCTTTCGAGTCGCTTAGGCCTAGAAGTTTCCGCAACTGAAGTAGCTGATGAAACAGATTTCTTTGAGCTGGCAATTTCTCAAAACTCAAAATCAGATCCCTTGGACTTTTTCATTTGTGATGAAGCACAGTTCTATACCCGAAACCAAATTGATCAATTAGCCCACGTTGTGGACGACCTTGATATAGATGTTTTTGCCTTTGGAATTGCTAGTGATTTTAGAACCGAATTATTCCCTGGTTCAGCACGGTTATTTGAATTAGCTGATCGGATCCAGATTCTGCAAGTAGAGGCCTTGTGCTGGTGTGGTCGTCGTGGCACCCACAATGCGCGAACTTTAGATGGCGTGATGGTTACTGAGGGCGAACAAGTTGCAGTTGGCGATACTGCCAGCGAATCTGGTGTTGTTAGTTATGAAGTGCTTTGTCGACGCCATCACATGGCAGCTATGCCACTAAATCATTCGGCGGACTAGTCTTTCTTTGATCGCGAAAGCAGTCCGATTAATGCGATTCCAGCAGCGGCGGCTGCGATTGCCCGTTCTAGGCGAATGTCGCCATTTTCATCAACGAAAAATCCAGTGGCAGCGTCGAGTCCCCGGGTGGCAATGTTTGCGGGCTTGACGTAATCCTCAAGGTCAGAAACGGTTTTAGTCAGGTTTTGGCAGGTGGCGCTGATTTCAGCCGCAATGACATCAGCATTGCGCTTCTTGCCGCGCCTGTCATTGTCTGTGCGATGTGTTCCAGCCATGCGCTTAGCCTATGAGTTAAGGGCAAATTCTCAGAATTGACCAAAAGATGCCCAGCACGTGCGGTCCTTGAAATCATGGGTTATCCTTATTGCAAAGAGTTCGCAATAAGGAGTTTTCATGCACATGCCCGATGGGCTAATAAACGCCCCAGTTTCAATAGGTGCAGGTGTTCTCGTGGCTGGCGCAGTAGCCGTGAGCCTAAAGAAGACCAAGGGATCGTTAGATAGCCAAACTGCTCCAATGGCAGGTCTCGTAGCTGTATTTATCTTCGCTGCACAAATGATTAACTTCCCAGTTGCAGCCGGAACCAGTGGGCACTTGATGGGTGGCGCATTGGCTGCCATCTTGGTTGGTCCTTGGGTTGCCGTACTTGTTATGACAGTCGTTGTTGGCATTCAGGCTCTTGTGTTTGCAGATGGCGGGCTTTCGGCACTTGGTATAAACATTTTGAATATGGGAATTGTCACCGTAATTGTTGGCACCTTAGTTTTTGCTTTGACCATGAAAGTGCTTTCGAAGACTAAGGCTTCAATTGTTGCAGCTTCGGCCATTGCAGCATTTATTTCAGTCCCAGCAGCAGCCCTAGCATTTGTTATCGAGTACTACTTAGGTGGAAATGCAACTTACGACCCAATTACAGTTCTTATCTCTGTGGTTGGCGTTCACCTACTAATTGGAATCGGTGAAGCCATAATCACCGCGCTAACTGTTGGAGCTATTTTGGCAACGCGCGCGGATTTGGTGGATGGCGCTCGCAAATATCTTCCGGCTCAAAAATTAATCATTAAAGATTCTGTGGTTGCTTAACATGTCTAGCAAAAAACTATTAGTCGTGGGACTGCTTGTTTCACTGGTTATTGCTGGGTTCTTGAGTTTCTACGCTTCCAGCCAACCAGATGGTTTGGAAAAAGTCTCTGCTGATCAAGGTCTTGATATAACTGCAGTTGACTCAGCAAACGCTGACTCCACTTTGGCTGACTACGGTGTTGCTGGAGTTGAAAATGAGCGAGCATCGGCATTTCTTGGTGGTGTAATCGGAGTCGCGATTACTGGACTTGCTGGCGCAGGTCTTTACGTATGGCTTAGGGAACCAAAATCTACTGAGATTAAGTGAAACTTTATCCGGAACGAGTAGTACTCGATACCAATCATGCCCATGAGCACGGGCACGGTGTTGGTGACCATCTCTATGTGCATCGCCACTCATTAGTGCATGATCTACCAGCCCAGGTAAAAACCGTTGCAGCCATATTTTTCATTTTTATGGTCGTATTAACGCCAGTTCATGCAGTTGGCGCTTTCGCGGTTTATCTAGGACTTGTATTTGTTGTGGTCAAGCTCGCTGACTTGCCGTTTCCACTGGTGCTCAGACGAATGCTTATTGAGATTCCATTTGTACTCTTTGCAGTTCTGATGCCATTTTTTGGTCCCGAACCAAGAGTTGAATTCTTGGGCTTATCTCTTTCGCAAGAAGGTCTCTGGTCGGCATTTGGAATCTTGGCCAAGGGCACTATCGGCGTAGCTACTTCCATTACTTTGGCTGCCACTACGCGTGCCCGGGATTTGCTGCAGGGACTTGAAACAATTGGAGTGCCCGACTTGCTTGTCCAGATAGCATCTTTCATGCTTCGCTATTCAGCCGTAGTAACTGATGATTTATCACGCATGAAAGTTGCTCGAGAATCTCGCGGATTCTCAGCAACAGGCGTAAAGCATTGGAAAGTTCTAGCAAACTCTGCTGGCGCACTTTTCATTCGTTCATATGAACGAGGTGAGCGAGTTCATTTGGCAATGCTGTCGCGCGGCTACAACGGAACCATTATTGATTTGTACAAGCCAGTGGTTACCAATAAGGATTGGCGCATTGCTATGGTTCTGCCAATTGTTGCTGCGTCAATTATGGTTATAGCGTGGATCACACTTTGAAAACTTCCCCAAGTCTTGAGGTATCGGGTTTGGCTTATGCCTACCCTGATGGCAACCAAGCTCTTTACGGTGTAAACCTGCAGATCCAACCTGGTGAACGGGTTGCACTCCTGGGTCCAAATGGTGCTGGAAAGACCACGCTTGTAATGCACCTAAATGGAATTCTTGCCGCTGGCCTTGGCACAGTTCATGTGGGTGGCCTTGCGGTAAACACCGAAGATAAGGATGCGCTTCGTGAGATCCGCAGGCGCGTTGGCATTGTTTTTCAGGATCCTGATGATCAGTTATTCATGCCAACAGTTCGCGAAGATGTTGCCTTCGGCCCGTTAAACATGGGCGTGACGGGTGCTGACCTTGATGCTCAGGTTATGCAAGCCCTTGAGCTTGTGGGAATGGCAGATTACGCCGATCGCCCACCACATCATCTTTCTTTTGGGCAGCGTCGTCGAGTGGCAGTAGCTACCGTACTGGCAATGAAGCCCGAGATTTTGGTTCTGGATGAACCAAGTTCGAATTTAGATCCAGCCAGCCGCCGGGAACTAGCCGACATCCTGCGCGACTTGGACATTACTTTGCTTATGGTTACTCATGACCTGCCATACGCCTTGGAGTTGTGCGCACGATCGGTGATTCTCTCTCAGGGCACCATTGTCGCGGATGGCAAAACCATAGATATTTTGTGCAACGACTCTTTGATGGCAGAAAATCGCCTAGAACTGCCTTTTGGATTTGATCCAAAAAATACCCTTGTTAAATAGCGCTTCATTGCCTCGGGACTAAATCCCGATTATGAAGTTTGCGCCAATTCCTGACAGAATAGAGCCCACGTGCGGGAGTGGCGGAATTGGCAGACGCACCAGATTTA
>JBIIFI010000070.1:0-5220 GCA_044237405.1 Candidatus Nanopelagicales bacterium
TGATCTTGCTACAGGGAAACTTTCGTCATGGACCGAGCTTTGGAGCCTAACTAGGAATCCCGAGCAGAGTTTTGACGGCTTTATTCCCGGTATTGATCAAAACCCCGCATTTAGTAGTACGGGAGGTGCTTTCGCAAAAGATATATTCCTCTTTCCTTCAGCCAAAACTACTTGGGTAATTGCTGGCCAAAATCAGGGTTCACTTGTGAGATATGCTCCATCCTTGCTTTTTGCAGAATCTTCAATTTCAAATTACCAAATGGGAATTAGAGTATTGAACACTCTCGTACTGACCGGAACGAATCGAAGCGATACAAACTTATTGATTCTTTTTGACACACAGAGCGGAAACGAAACCGTGGTATTCAATGGCAGCAATGAAATCGAAATCTACGACATGGCGTTCGTCGCGGGAACAAACAAACTAATGTTCAGCGGATTACGATTTTCCGACGGCCAATATGTAGTTGGGGAAGTTTCACTTTAACCAGATGCAGAAAAACAATTAGCTATTCATCATCAGGTTCTGAGTACGCTCTCACCGTTCGCCCCATTAAAAAACGGCAGAGCGAAAAACTTCTTTACTTGTACGCCCGAGAGGACTCGAACCTCCAACCGACAGGGTAGAAACCTGTTGCTCTATCCGTTGAGCTACGGGCGCATTGCTAGCGGTTAACCCACGAGCGATCCAATTCTATCGGCGGGAAAGCACTCTCGTTTTTCGCGCGTTAGACTCATGGTTATGGCTGAGTTCATTTATACCCTTTCAAAAGCACGTAAAGCCCACGGTGACAAGGTCATTTTGGATGATGTAACCCTGTCATTCTTGCCTGGCGCCAAGATTGGTGTGGTTGGCCCTAACGGTGCTGGTAAGTCCACATTGCTCAAAATCATGGCTGGTGTTGAAAAGATCTCTAATGGTGATGCCATGCTTTCCGCCGGCTACACAGTAGGCATGTTAGCTCAAGAGCCAAATCTTGATGATTCAAAAAATGTTTTAGAGAATGTGCAAGAAGGTGTTGCCGAGACCATGGCGATGCTAGCTCGATTCAATGAAGTCTCAGCTCAAATGGCAGATCCAGACGCCGACTTCGATGCCTTAATGGCCGAGATGGGAACTTTGCAAGAAGCCATCGATCACAAAAACGCTTGGGATCTAGATAATCAACTTGAACAAGCCATGGATGCACTCCGCTGCCCACCAAGTGATGCAGATGTCAGCGTACTTTCTGGTGGTGAACGCCGCCGCGTAGCGCTTTGTAAATTGCTGCTGCAGCAACCAGACCTATTGCTATTGGATGAACCAACTAACCACCTTGATGCTGAAAGCGTTAACTGGCTGGAACAACATTTGGAAAAGTATCCAGGAACTGTAATTGCGATCACGCACGATAGATACTTCCTAGATAACGTTGCCCAATGGATTTTGGAACTTGACCGAGGTCGGGCATATCCATATGAAGGTAACTACTCAACGTATTTGGAAAAGAAGCAAGCGCGTCTAAAGGTTGAAGGCGCCAAAGATGCTAAGCGCCTGGCTGATGAACTTGAATGGGTGCGCTCGAATGCAAAGGCTCGCCAGACCAAGAGCCGCGCTCGCCTTGATCGCTATGAAGAGATGGCGATCGAAGCTGAGAAGACTCGCAAGATGGACTTTGAAGAAATTCAGATTCCCCCAGGCCCACGTTTGGGTAACGTTGTGATCGAAGCCGACAAACTCGGTAAAGGTTTTGGCGATCGAATTTTGATGGATGACTTGTCATTCACACTTCCGCGTAACGGCATCATCGGTGTGATCGGGCCTAACGGCGTTGGAAAGACCACGCTATTCCGCATGATTGTTGCCGCTGCTGAGGGTGACACTAGCGACGAGGCCACGCAGCCAGATTCAGGCTCACTTCGTGTTGGTGAAACTGTGAAACTTTCATATGTTGACCAGAGCCGATCTGGCTTGGATCCAACCAAGAATGTTTGGGAAGTAGTTTCCGATGGCTTGGATTGGATTAAAGTTGGCGCCGTTGAAATGCCATCGCGCGCTTACATCGGAGCATTTGGGTTCAAAGGCCCAGATCAGCAAAAGCCATCAGGGGTGCTTTCCGGTGGTGAGCGAAATCGCTTGAACTTAGCGCTTACTTTGAAACAAGGTGGCAACGTGTTGCTTCTCGATGAACCAACAAACGACCTTGATGTTGAAACATTGGGATCACTGGAAAATGCACTCCTTGAGTTCCCAGGCTGCGCTGTGATTACCTCCCACGATCGTTGGTTCCTGGACCGGATTGCAACCCACATTTTGGCTTACGAAGGTGACTCACAGTGGTTCTGGTTTGAAGGAAACTTCGAATCTTATGAAAAGAACAAGATTGATCGATTGGGCGCAGATGCTGCCAGGCCACATCGCGCTACTTATCGCAAGCTAACTCGAGGTTAGACAACTTTTGGATGGCAAGTCATCTGGAGTTCACACCTAGTTAAGCATTAGTTGTTTTTGGTATGTCACATTTGCAACATGAAGAACTTGTTAAACGAAAAGCAGATTAAGCCTTGGATTACTAGGAACATTGCCCTAGTTGCGCACGACAATCAAAAAGAAGAATTACTCGACTGGAGTAAGCAAAACCGTCGCCTCTTGTCTCGACACAACCTCTTTGCCACGGGCACAACCGGAGCCCTGCTAGCGGATTCCTTGGACCTTCCGGTTCATAGATTCTTAAGCGGTCCACTTGGCGGCGATCAACAAATCGGGGCAGCCATCGCCGAAGGCAAAATCGACATCCTGGTGTTCTTCTGGGATCCACTAGAACCACAGCCACATGATCCAGATGTGAAAGCTTTGCTTCGAATTGCCACACTTTGGAATGCTGCAATTGCAGTTAATAGAACAACGGCAGACATGCTAATCACCTCTCAGCTTTTCGAAGCCGATTTCCCAACTAAGCGGCCACTGTTTGCCTCAGGCGCAACTAGAACTGATTTTGTTGAAGTAAATTAACCCCCGCTACGCTAGTAACTACTTAGATAGTTAGGCGGATGGCAAAGTGGCAGCTCTAACAGTTCCAGTGCACCTTCGATGGGGTGACATGGACATCTTTAAGCACATAAACAATGTTGCCTACGTTGGGTATCTCGAAGATGCCCGCGTTTCGTTACTGGCAAGTGCGGGTTTTGCTCCTGACCTAGATGGCTTTGGCCAACTAGTAGTTCGCCATGAAATTGATTATGTGAAACCACTGGTTTATCAACCAGAGCCGATCGAAATGACGGTGTGGATCGAGTCAATGGGTAACTCTTCATATGTAATTGCGTATTCCATGCACGATGGCGACATTGAATACTTGCGGGCTAAAACCACTATGGTTTGTATGGATCTGGAGCGGGGTCGCCCAGGCCGGATTCCGGCGGGATTACGCGAGACTTATTCGCAATTAATGCGTGCCTAAGACATCCATAGTGGCTTTCGTTGCCTAAATGCAATTTGATGTGATAATTAGACATGCGCACTTTAAGAACAGCTCTTGCCGTAAGTATTTCATTAATTTTGACAGCTGGTTTGGTTACTCCAGCCAATGCTGATGACACAACTGACATGACGCAAGAAGAAATCAACAGCTTGCGCATGCAGTTACCGGTCACCCTGTTTGACGATATTCAAAATGGAAAACTGCAAGCAGGCGTAGCTTTTGTTGGTGGTCAAGACAACTTGCCTACACAGGTTTCCCTCCTGCGCACACTCGTTAGTGAACTAGATGCAGGACAAAGTAAGTTATGTAGCGACTATTCCGATACCGCTTGTATGAAGGGAAAAGTAACTGAAGGTTTGATTAACTTGCCTTTGTGCTCAGTTGATGCGAAGTCAGCTTGCCTTGAAGGAATAAAGGTAGGAAATTCTTCATCAAAGACGTCAGGTGTCTTTGTGCGAAATGTATCAAATGAAATAGATCAAGATTTAAAGGATGAGCTCACTGATGAATTTGCCAATCAAGGCGCGCGCGTTCCAGAGTGGCAACCAAAGCTAACCTGGCCAGGAATTCCCAGTCGAGGCTTGCCGAGTGCATCAAGTCCATCTCTTTGGCAGGTTCCAGGTCAAACCAATGCTGGCGGAACAGAAAATTATTTGGCACGCGCTACTTTAAAGTTAGAGATCTGGAGAGATGGGTCAGTAAAGTTCACTGGATTATCCTCAGAAATTGTTCCCTTCAAGGAAATCTCTGGACCAGATTTTCACCCACCCGCTTGGATGACTCGCTCATTTGTGAACAATGACCAGCCAACAGGTTGGTTCCCAAGAAGTGGCGCCCGCCCGCTAGCTAGCTTTGACAATCCAACCAGATTTAATCAAATCACTTGCGCTTGGGAAGAAACCGACAAGTGTGGACTGGCCGTTAAGTTTGCTGATGGATCAAGTGCGGAAATGACTGTTCGAATTCCTCGCGAACTTGGCGGCTGGTTTTATGGTCGACTTAATTCAGGAGACCTTAAGTTATCTCCAATTAATACTGCGTTGAATAAGGTCACAATTTCTGGAAAACCAGCAACAATTCCAATTTCAAGTGCACAATTTGAAATGTTTAAAACCGGAAATGAAAGTTATCTGAATTTCTTAACTGGTGGCAACCAAGATTATCTCCAGGAACTCATCGATCGTGAAGCTGGACCTGATGAAGAAGGTGGGCAAGGTCTTGCGTCATGGGGGCAATGGGATCCACGCAACGGCATAAGTGAATTTACTGCCTATGAAGGCCTCATGGGAGATACCGCAAAAGGTGAGGTTGAAATGTGGTCGGCAGACACAATGCCTTACTGGGAAACTGACAACCCATGCTTTGCGGATAAGACTCGAGTTCAAGGTTTGCTAACCACTAACGCCATGGTTTATCAGGCAGGGCTACCACAATTTAAGAGTGGTCGGCTAACCTATCAAATCGCAGGATTACACAATGACTTCAATGATGAAGTATTCAAGGGCGACTACACATTAAAGATGCGCGCTGATGATGCGCGCTGCTTGTATGGATATTCTGAAGGCGCAATTCAAACTGCTGTATCAGTAACTGACCTAAGTGGCGCAAAAGCCACCGCGAGTACTTCTGTGGTTGAAAGTGGCGGCTGGCTAACAATTCGCGCAACAAACTTCACATTCTCGAAGAAAAATGTTGTGCTAACAATTAAGCAAAACGGAAAAACTAAAGTATCACCAGTTAAGAATATTGTGATCAAGAA
>JBIIFI010000071.1:0-5219 GCA_044237405.1 Candidatus Nanopelagicales bacterium
TTAATGACACTGGCGCCGATTGGCTAACTAAACTGGAGCGTAAATCCAAGCAAGAACCAACTCTCGGTGGCGAAAGTGGAAGGGAATAGTTCGGTTGTCTCGCATTGTTCACACTTTTGATAATCCGCAACGTTTTGTTGCAGGAACTGTTGGAGTTCCCGGAGAGCGAACCTTCTTTTTGCAGGCGCGCGATGGCAATCGAATTGTTAGCGTTGCACTTGAAAAACAACAAGTCAGTTTGTTATCCGAAAGATTGACTGAGCTCATTGAACAAGTAGCGCGTGCCGAAGGTATTGACATCGAATACCGAGGTCCTGCTGATTTAGAACCTTTGGACAATCCGATTCAAGAGGAATTTAGAGTAGGTACGCTTGCACTCGGCTGGAATACTGAAAGCCAACAAGTCATTATCGAAGCTCACGCAGCAACCGAGAGTTTTGAAGACGTGCCTGACTTAGAAGAAGACGCTGACTACGGCCCCGATGTTTTGCGAGTAAGGCTCACAAGCGCGATAGCTACCGCTTTTTGTACGCGTGCAGTAGCAGTTGTGTCCGCAGGTAGACCTCCGTGTCCACTGTGCAACGAACCGCTTGATCAACTCGGACACATTTGTCCGCGCGCTAATGGTTACTTACGACGCGGGTAACTAAAAAACTGGCCAAGGAACTGAAGGCCAAGCTGGGTTAGGGCTTGGCATTTTGCCAGTTGCTATCAAGATGCTTAAGCGATCGCGAAGTGCGGACATCTCATCTTCATCCAGTAACTCGTTGAGCTCGCTGGCGTCCAATTCAGAACTTATCCTTACCAGATCCAGTCGCAAACCGTCTGGTATCGGTTGGCCTATCCACCCCCAGAGCACAGTGCGCAACTTAGGTTCTTGGTTGAATGAAACGCCATGGTCAATTCCATAAATCTTGCCGTCTGTGGACGTCAAAATGTGCCCAGCTTTTCGATCGGCGTTGTTGATCAGCGCATCGAATACCGCCATTTGTTGCAGTCGCGGTAAATCGGCATGAGCCAAAGTAACAGGCTTTCCGTCTTCATCAAGTCCAGAAATTATCGTCAGCCAATCGCTGGGCACAGCACCTGGCTCAAACACATCAACAGTGTCTACTTCGGCTTCAATCCAAGTTTGTAAACTTCCAACTCCATATGGCCCATTGGCAATCGTGGTACTAGGAACAATGTCCCAGGTAAGCAATTCACTAAGTACGAAAGCTGCGCGCTCACGAAGAAACAGAGTGTCTACTGGAAAGTCCCACAGTGGTCGTTCACCTGACATGGGTTTGTATACGAATCTCGCGCCAGCAGATTCAACAACTAAGGTCGCATTTGAGGCATTAACCAGCTGACCAACAACTTTAAAGTTCTCTTCAGTCAAGACAGCGCCTAGATAATGCCGAGCAGTGCATCGATTGCTTGCTGCATTTGCTGCGTTGGCTCTGATTTCGCGCCAGCAGTTGTCGCAATTGCCCATTGATCCACGATCTCAAGAGCTTTTGGCGTATCAAGATCATCAACTAAAGCTGATACTAAATCTGCAACTTTGTTTGGGGCGCCTTGATCTTGCGTACAAGCACTTCGCCACATAGCTAACCGACTCTCAGCAGCTACTAATTCTTGATCAAACCATTCCCAATCACTTCGGTAGTGATGCGCCAAGATTGCCAATCGGATAGCCATTGGGTCAGTTCCAGCTTTACGCAGCTTCGAGACGAACACAAGGTTGCCTAGAGACTTACTCATCTTCTGGCCATCCAATGCGACCATGCCAGCATGCATGTAGGTCTTAGCAAATGGTTTTTGCCCAGTCAGCGACACGGCATGGGCAGCGCTCATTTCATGGTGCGGGAACATTAAATCGCTGCCGCCACCTTGAACATCAATTTGAGCACCGAGATACTTAGTGGCAATCGCTGAGCATTCAATGTGCCATCCAGGTCTGCCTTCACCTAGCGCTGATGGCCAAAATGGATCGGCGCCAATGCGACCGCGCCAAAGCATGGGATCGAATGCGTGACGTTTTCCCGCACGCTCGGGGTCGCCACCTCGTTGCGCGATGATCTCCATCATCTGATCATTAGATAGATGAGAGATAGTTCCTAACATCCCGGTTTCGGCCATGTCGCAATAAATGTCTTGCTCCACTCGGTAAGCGACACCTTGGTCAAGTAATTGCGAGACTGCCGATTCGATTAACTCCATAGATTCAACGACGCCAATGTAATTCTGGGGCGGGATAACGCGCAGGGCCGACATGTCGTCACGGAACAAATCAACTTGCTCAGTCGCAATTGCACGCCAGTCCTTGCCATTAGCAACAGCGCGCTCAATTAATGGGTCATCAACGTCAGTGATGTTTTGCGTGTAATTGACAGTGGCGCCACTTGCACGCCAAAGGCGAATTAAAGTATCAAATGCTACATAGGTAGCGGCATGGCCCATATGTGTTGCATCGTAGGGCGTGATGCCGCAGACATAAATACTGACTGGCCTATCAATTGGTAGGTCATGTGTTTGCAGCGAGGCAGAATCGAAAACCCGCGGCGCAGGTGCTTTCGTATGCAACTGTGGGATCGATACTTGGTTCCAAGATTGCATGGTTAAAGTGTACGAGAGTTATGCCTGGCGCAGGTGTTTACCTAGCGACAATTAGGATTCGCGACGACGAAGATAGCGCTCAAACTCACGAGCAATTGCCTCGCCAGTGGCCTCTGGTAATTCTGCGGTATCTTGCGTTTCCTCAAGCGATCGAACGTACTCTGAGATTTCTTCATCTTCAGTAGCAAGTTCTTCTACGCCAAGTTGCCAAGCTCTAGCTTCTTCGACAAGTTCATCCACTGGGATAGCGATGTCTAACAAGTCTTCCAAACCGCGCACCAAAGCCAACGTAGCCTTAGGGCAAGGCGGGGAAGAGACGTAATGCGGAATTGCAGCCCAGAGCGCTACGGATGGGATCCCTTGTACTTCGAATTCGGATTGCAAGATCCCGAGGATGCCAGTCGGTCCCTCGTATCGCGAAGCTTCAAATCCGGTTAAAGTCTGCAGTTGTTTTGTGGAAGTAGTACCACTGACCGGAATTGGCCGAGTATGAGCTACATCAGCTAACAGGGCGCCCAGTGTTATCAACGTGGCAGATTCGCCAAGATCAAGTTGCTGGTAGATATCTGCGCAAAATTGCTTCCACCTCATACTTGGCTCTACGCCGTGCACTAGGTAAATCTTGGTGTCCGGCAGGACATCAGTTGTTGCTTTAAAGATTGTGGTACCGGGCCAGGCAACTTCACGATCGCCATCAACCCCGATACTTACTTCTGGACGATTGAATTGGTAGTCGTAGTAGTCGTCACCAGGTAGGTCGATCAACTCTTCAGTTTGCCAAACATCTAGTAGGTGTTCGAGTGCGTCAGTAGCTGATTGCGCAGCATCATTCCAGCCACCAAAGGCAGCGATTATCAGGGTGGTGTTGCGTGGAAATGCCTGATTTACTTCCAAGTTCCAAACCCCGATTCTGTAATCAGACTTAAGTTTATTGCCATCCCCGATAGATCGGTCGGCTAGTACCTAAAAAACTGGAACAATAAGGGAATGGAATCGGTCGAGGTAGTCAGCACAGCACGAGCAGCGGAATTCATGGCTGGAGATCGCGTCCAATTGACTGATACTAAATCGCGAAAACACACAATTTTGTTAGAGCTTGGTAAAGAGTTTCATACCAACCACGGCAGTATTAAGCATGATGAGCTGATTGGCCTTAGTGAAGGATCAACGGTCACATCAACGGGAAACATGGTTTACCTCGCATTGCGACCGCTGTTACTAGATTTCGTCCTGAGTATGCCTAGAGGCGCAGCCGTGGTTTACCCCAAAGATGCGGCCGCAATAGTTGGTCTTGCTGACATATATCCAGGCGCTGTTGTGGTGGAAGCAGGAGTGGGATCCGGGGCGCTAACTTGTTCCCTGCTAAGAGCAGTAGGCGAGCACGGCTATGTGTACAGCTTTGAACGGCGCGAGGATTTTGCAAAGATCGCGCAAAAGAATGTAACGAATTTTTTCCGCGAACTTCCGACAAATTGGCAAGTTACTCTGGGGGACCTGCAAGAAAAGGTTTTGCAATTGCCGCAAGCCAGTGTGGATCGCGTTGTGTTAGACATGCTGGCACCCTGGGAGACCATTGACAGCATCGCGAACGTACTGCGCCCAGGAGGTGTAGTAATTGCATATGTGGCAACAACTACCCAGATGTCTAGGTTCGTAGAGGACTTGCGCACTGATAAGCGCTGGACTGATCCTGAGGGTCAAGAGCTTATTCAACGGCCATGGCACTTAGAAGGTTTGGCAGTTCGCCCTGACCACCGCATGCAAGGACACACGGGATTCTTGGTTACTGCTAGACGATTAGCACCAGGAGTTGTGCTTCCTACTCGCAGAATTCGCCCAACTAAAGGACAATTAGATACTGTTACAGAGTCGGTAGATCCAGTAGTTGAGGAGTCGTAATGTCAGATACATCCGCTGATCAATTACGCGCCTTGAATGTCCGCATCGATGACTTGTCAGAGTCAAACGCCAAGTTAACTGCAACATTGCGCGAGGCTCGGGATCAAATCGTTGGGCTCAAAGAAGAAGTGGATCGGCTTAGCGCACCGCCGAATGGTTATGCGGTTTACCTTGGTCCCGCAGCTGACGATTTAGTCGATGTCACAGTGAACGGCCGAAAGATGCGCGTTGCCATGGCACCCGAAGTTGATCGCGAAGTTTTGCGCCCAGGTCAAGAAGTCATTCTGAATGAATCTATGAATGTAGTGGTTGCTGGAAATTTCGATGACCAAGGTGAGATCGTTATTTTCCAAGAGATTTTGTCCGATGGAATGCGCGCAATTGTGACTGGCCGAAGCGATGAAGAACGCGTTATTCATCTTGCGGCTCCACTTCGCGAAGAAACTTTACGCTCTGGCGATAGTTTGCTGGCAGACATGAAGGCAGGATATGCCTTCGAACGAATTGCTAAGTCTGAAGTTGAGGATCTAGTGCTGGAAGAAGTCCCAGACATTAACTACGAAGACATCGGCGGCCTGGGTGATCAGATCAATATGATTCGCGACGCAGTCGAGTTGCCATTTTTGCATCCTGAGCTTTTCCGCGAGTATGAGTTAAAGCCGCCTAAGGGCATCTTGCTGTACGGACCTCCGGGATGTGGCAAGACATTAATCGCCAAG
>JBIIFI010000072.1:0-5169 GCA_044237405.1 Candidatus Nanopelagicales bacterium
AAAGCATTCATGGTTGCGAGTTTAAGACCTGCATTTGGGGGCCTTGGATCCAATTGGAATGGGCTCACTGTTGCAATGACCTACACCCTTACCTATACCTATAATTCGGCAACCGGTGGAAACACTGTTGCTAGTAGTAGCTTTGCTACCGGTGACACTGCCATCACGCTCCCTACGCCAACTCGCACTGGTTACACATTTGCTGGTTGGTATTCAAATTCTGGACTCACTACAAAGATTGGTAATGCGGGCGCGAACTATTCACCAACTGGAACAACCGCTACGTTAAGTGCTTATGCCAAGTGGACATCTAATCGGGCTACTGCAACTGTTAAACCAACAGTGAGTGGTACAGCCAAAGTTGGAAAGACTTTAACGGCCAAAGATGGAACTTGGACTGGAAGTCCAACTCCAAGCGTTACTCGTCAGTGGTATGCCTGCAAGACGGCGGTTACAGGGGCGAGATCCACGGTTCCGAGTAATTGCACGAAGATATCTGGGGCAACTGGTAAGTCACTGAAGTTAGCTAAGGCTCAAGAAGGAAAATACATCACAGTATTGGTAACTGGAATAAGTGCTGGGACGACAAAAACCACTTCGCTTGCTAAAAGCACCGGAAAAGTTAAATAGCTTTCACTACTTCTCTTCAGTGGAGTCGTCGCGCTTATCGACAAACGATGCAATCATAAAGAGGACTCCGGCCACTAAAACAGGAATTGTGATACCAAACTCAGATCGTTCAGACGCCTCGGTATTTGAAGTTGCCATTATGTTCAGAACAGACAGCCCGATCAGTATTAGCGCAACAAAACGAGTGCGTCGCTGGTAGCCATAAATTGCAAGCGGCGCAGTCAAGGCAAACATTGCAGTCGTGATAATTGGTCCATTTGAATCCAGAATGGTATTCCACCAACTTGGTGCAAGGGCTTGCCAAAGTAACAGGCCAAGGACTGACATTGACCAGATCATCAGCAATGGAAATGCAATCATTGGACGACGCCAAGCCAGCCAGCAACCGATCACCATTGGAAACAGCCATGCTGCGGTAAATGCCAGGCCAAATAGACCAGAGTGATCAGCCAAAGTTTGATTGACCGTTACTAGGCCACCGATACCAGCAAAGGCAAGAACTAAGTACAACGCGAGCTTGCGAACATTTTCCATGCTTTTACCTTACGAGTTTTGCCAGTGTCCCATTCGCAACGACATTCACTGCGGCCTGCATGTCTGGAGCCAAGAATCGATCAGGACCTGGGCCAGGGCTGGATTTGCGCAACTCTGCGACCGCTTTTCCTGTGATTTCGGAAGGTTGCAGTGGGGCACGTAAGTCAATTGCACGAGCTGCAGTTAGATACTCAATACCAACAATCTTGGTCAGATTTTCAACTACTTGGCGAAGTTTGCGTCCGGCGCTCCAACCCATAGATACGTGATCTTCTTGCATGGCAGAACTAGGAATGGAGTCCACGCTTGCTGGGGTAGCAAGGCGCTTGTTTTCCGAAACTAAAGCAGCCTGCGTGTACTGGGCAATCATTAAACCTGAATCAACACCGGGATCATCAGCAAGGAAGGGTGGCAAGCCATGGGAGCGGGCTTTATCGAGCATGCGATCAGTGCGACGTTCACAAATTGAACCTAGGTCTGCAGCGGCTATCGCTAAGAAATCTAAAACGTAGGCAACTGGTGCGCCATGGAAGTTTCCATTAGATGAGACTCTTCCGTCAGAAAGTACTACCGGATTATCAACTGCAGCAGCGAGTTCACGTGTTGCTACCAAAGTTGCATGCGCAATTGTGTCGCGCACAGCGCCGGTTACTTGTGGGGCACAGCGAAGCGAGTACGCATCTTGCACAACTGAGGTGTCATTAATGTGTGATGCCACAATCGCGCTACCTTTAAGAGCGCTGAGCATATTCGCTGCACTCAATGCTTGGCCAGGATGTGGGCGAAGTGGTTGGTGGAGTTCAGGTAAGAACACTTTGTCGGTTCCAAGTAATGCCTCAACGCTCATTGCTGCCGTGACATCAACTGAGTCACACAGCATTGTTAAATCATCGATAGCCATAATCAACATGCCAAGCATGCCGTCAGTGCCGTTGATTAGCGCTAGTCCTTCTTTTTCCCGAAGTTCAACTGGTTCGATGCCGGCCGCTTTCAACGCATCAGCAGCCGGTGTGATTACGCCATCGCTTCCAACAACTTCACCTTCACCCATCAGGACAAGTGCACAGTGCGCAAGCGGCGCTAAGTCGCCACTGCAACCGAGTGATCCAAATTCGTAAACCGCTGGCGTGATACCTGCGTTCAAAATTGCTGCCATTGTTTCAACAACTACTGGGCGAACACCAGTGTGTGCAGAGCAAAGGGTCTTTAGCCGAAGCGTCATAAGTGCTCGAGTAACTTCGCGCTCCACTAAATTGCCTAGTCCGGCGGCATGCGAACGAATCAGTGACTTCTGGAGCTGAACTCGGTATTCAGGGGACACATGACGATTAGCAAGTGCGCCAAACCCAGTTGAGATGCCATAAACCGGCTCAGCCGAAGCAGCTAATGCATCAACTCGACTGCGGGTGTGTGCCACGGCTTCGATAGTTGATGGTGCAATAACGACCTTGGCATCATGTCGGGCAACTGCTAAGACATCTTCAAATGTCATTCCGGTGGTATTGATAACCACTTCAGTGCGACTCATGCGAGATCTCCTTTTGTGAAAATGACATTTCCATCTTTCCAAGTAGTGCTAACTAATGGCACACCAGGTCGGTAGGCCAAATGGATGTAGCTTGGGGCATTTAACAATGCAAAATCTGCTTTGGCACCGATTGATAAGTGACCCACATCATCGCGGCGAAGTGAAATCGCCCCACCCATTGTGGCTGCAAACAAGGCTTCATCAACTGTTAGATGCATTTCGCGCACAGCAAGGGCGATCATTAACGGCATGTTGGTAGTAAACGAGCTTCCGGGATTGCAGTCAGGGGAGAGCGCGACAACGGCGCCTGCATCCAGCAAGTCTCGGCCACGCGGGTATTGCGGGGCGCGAGTACTGAAATCAGCTCCTGGAACTAAACCAGCCACTGTATTGCTGGCTGCCAAAGCATTTATGTTCGCATCCGTTAAGTAAGTTAAGTGATCCGCGCTGGCGCAATCTAATTCAATGGCCATAGCGATGCCATCGCCTTGCTCCAGTTGGTTTAAATGAATTCGCGGCTTTAAGTTCTTTGCAATTCCGGCTTCCAAAATCCTTCGTGATTGCGCAGTAGTAAATGCCCCACGATCACAAAACACATCAATCCAGCTTGAGTGCGGCGCACAAGCACTAAGCATTTCGCCAACTACCAAGTCGACATAAGCATCGGAATCAGAGCTGAATTCCGGAGCTACCACATGAGCCCCAAGGAAAGTAACTTCATCAGTTAACTCAGCCGCAATTCGAACGCTGCGTTCTTCAGTTACAACATCTAATCCGTAACCAGATTTTATTTCAATCGTGGTGGTACCCGATTCGTGCATTTCTTTAATTAACCCGCGAGCCACCTTGCGCAATTGATCATCACTGGCGTTGCGAGTGGCATCGGTTGTTACCTTGATGCCACCGGCCGAGTAGGGAACACCTGCCATGCGTGCCGCGAATTCGGCAGAGCGATCCCCGGCAAACATCAGGTGCGAATGACTATCAACAAAGCCAGGTATCAGACTTCGGCCACCGACATCAGTTTGCTGAACACTCGAATCCGCATCGCTTGCCTGACCAACCCAACTAACAATGCCATCGGTAACGGTTATCGCTGCGTTTGTAATAACACCGAGGTCCCCATCACCGATTGCAGAATTGTTCGTGACTAGTTGACTGATGTTGGTCAGCGTGAATGAGTTACTCATGGTTAGAGCAGATCACCATTTGCACTCGTGGAGTTGTGCGCATGTGGCTGCATTGGAATGTGAACATTCTTTTCGGCGGCAACTTCGATTGCTCGGTCATAACCGGCATCCACGTGACGGATCACGCCCATACCTGGATCGTTTGTTAAAACGCGAGCAAGCTTTTGGGCGGCAAGAGGTGTGCCATCAGCAACTGATACCTGTCCAGCATGAATTGAACGTCCAATACCAACGCCGCCACCATGATGAATCGAAACCCAAGATGCGCCAGAAGAAATGTTGATCATGGCATTAAGTAGTGGCCAGTCCGCAATTGCGTCTGATCCGTCAATCATGGCTTCGGATTCGCGGTAAGGCGAGGCAACTGAGCCACAATCTAAATGATCGCGACCAATCACGATTGGCGCACTAACTTCGCCACTGGCAACTAAATCATTGAAAGCAAGTCCAGCCTTATCGCGTTCGCCGTAACCTAACCAGCAAATTCGAGCCGGCAGACCTTGGAAGGCCACGCGTTCTTGGGCCATAGTGATCCATCTACGCAAGTGATCATTTTCTGGAAATAGATCAAGGACTGCCTTGTCGGTGCGAGCTATATCTTTTGGATCTCCCGATAGCGCAGCCCAGCGAAATGGGCCTTTACCTTCACAGAACAGCGGGCGAATGTATGCCGGAATGAAGCCCGGGAATTCAAAGGCGCGATCGTAACCACCCTTGCGCGCTTCATCGCGAATGCTATTGCCGTAGTCAAACACTTCCGCGCCTTTATCCATGAAGCCCACCATGGCTGCCACATGCTTGGCCATTGACTCCTGGGCAAGTTTGGTGAATTCATCAGGCTTATTATCGGCATACTCGCGAGCATCGGCAAAGTCCATGCCAGCAGGTATGTAGTAAAGCGGATCGTGCGCTGATGTTTGATCAGTGACAATATCTGCTTCGACATCCATAGCGAGAAGCTTTGGCAGCACTTCTGCTGCATTGCCGACCAATCCAACGGAAAGTGGTCGACGGGCAGCCTTGGCATCCATACAGCGGCGAACTGCATCATCAAGATCATTTGCAATCTCATCGAGGTAACGAGTTTCCACGCGTCGCTGCAGACGAGTGGGATCGATGTCAATCATCAGGCAGACACCATCATTCATTGTTACGGCAAGTGGCTGCGCGCCACCCATGCCACCACAGCCACCAGTAATTGTTAGCGTGCCAGCCAAAGTTCCGCCGAATTTCTTTGCAGCAACCGC
The DNA here is from genome assembly GCA_044237405.1 of Candidatus Nanopelagicales bacterium. Classification (GTDB taxonomy): domain Bacteria; phylum Actinomycetota; class Actinomycetes; order S36-B12; family UBA5976; genus UBA5976. The sequence continues at coordinate 5,130 of JBIIFI010000072.1, forward strand.
GGCGAAAGTTTCATATGTACCTTGCAAGATGCCTTGGGTT
>JBIIFI010000073.1:0-5168 GCA_044237405.1 Candidatus Nanopelagicales bacterium
ACACGGCATCCGCTGGAACTATTGCCTCGGAGTCTTCGATCAAATCACCGAATTCGCTATCGCCTTCTTCGCCAAGTGGCGTGTGAAGCGAGATTGGCTCGCGACCATACTTTTGAACTTCAACAACCTTCTCAGGTGTCATGTCCAGTTCTCGAGCTAGTTCTTCAGGTGTTGGTTCCCGGCCCAAGTCTTGAAGCATCTGGCGTTGAACTCGAGCCAGCTTGTTAATAACTTCAACCATGTGAACTGGGATACGAATCGTGCGAGCTTGATCTGCCATAGCGCGCGTGATCGCCTGGCGAATCCACCAAGTTGCATAAGTCGAGAACTTATAACCCTTGGTGTAGTCAAACTTTTCAACTGCGCGGATCAAGCCAAGGTTTCCTTCTTGGATCAAGTCCAAGAACAACATGCCACGACCGGTGTAACGCTTAGCCAAGGAAACCACCAAGCGAAGGTTTGCTTCGAGCAAGTGATTCTTTGCGCGCTGGCCATCTTCGGCAATCCATTCGTAGTCACCTTGGCGGCGGTCTTTAAATGGTCCGCGGGTAGCTAGGAGTTCTTCTGCGAACAAGCCGGCTTCAATGCGCTTTGCAAGATCTACTTCTTCTTCAGCGTTAAGCAGTGGGACCTTACCGATTTGCTTTAGGTAGTCCTTAACTGGATCCGCAGTTGCACCTGCAGTAATGACTTGTTGCACGGGCTCGTCAGTGTCGTCAACGTCGGAGATAACCAAGTTGTCGCTTTCTGGCGCGACTGCTGGCTTGGCTTCTTCGTCGTCGGAAAGATCTGCCAGGTCGGCAACAAGTTCGGTTTCAAGGTCTACTTCAAGGACGGCAGCTGCGGCTAACTCCACATCGTCAATGACAATGTCAACATCTAGTTCAATTACTTCGCCATCAAGTTCTATGCCATCGACCTTTAAACCTTTGGCAGATTTCTTGGTCGCTTTTGCAGTTGCTTTTTGAGCGGTGGCTGACTTCTTTACTGGCTTAGCAGGTGCCTTAGCAGCAGTTTTTGTAGCAGGCTTTGCAACAGACTTCTTAGTTGGTGCTGGAGTCTTTTTCGCTGCTTTAGCAGGTGCAGCTTTTTTTGCAGCGGACTTAACTGCTGCTTTCTTCGCTGGGGTTGCCTTCTTGGCAGGAGCTGCCTTTTTAGCTGCAGCTTTCTTTGGTGCAACTGCCTTTTTGTTTGCCACGTATTCCTCTTTCAGCGCTCTTATTTCCCTGTTACTGGCCCGCAGATTGCTCTGGAGCAATAACAAGAGCCCTTGTCAAGCAAGCGGCTCAACACGGGCAACATCACGAGGATGTAATCCCAAGTGTACCCCCAGATCATGACAGCGCAGACTCAAGGTTGCCTAGTGAGCAATCAGCACAGTTCGGGCCGACTCAATCGGGACTTTAAGGGTTTGGCTTTGCCGCAGTACCTCCCCGGATGCCTCAAAAGAGCCCAGACCTGAAACTGAATACACCGCGCTCCAAACTGTGGTCACAGTCGCGTTGTAGGTTGCCGGCGTTCGATATTGGTGGGTGATCTGCCTACTCGGGTACTGCTTCCCTGGCACCTTTTTCCAAGCTGATTGCCCATCGCCCCATTTCCAGTGCCAAGTCGGCGTAGCGGTAATCGAAACTTTATGCCCTGCTACGGAAAATGCAGGAGGCTTGAATTTACTTGGTTGACCTGACCAAAAGATTACGGGAATGCTACTTAGCGATCCTCCGGGTGGATCAAAACCTGGCTGTAGCGCTGGCACATAACGAATGACTTGATCGTTAATGCGGCTTTCAACTTCTCGCTTAGTAAGTGGTTTATTTGATCCCCAGCAAACCGATCCAATTGTCGCCAAAGTCGTTGGAGTACGTCCAAACCAGACTCGATACAGCAAACTGCCGCGTGGACATGAGGTTACTGCGTGCTTGCATGGAGTATTCGATTCTTGTGTGCAGTAAATCGTATATTTCCAGGTGCACCCATCACAATCTGCTACTGATCTCTTAGTGGTAGATGATCCAGAGAATGAGCCAGGCAAAAGTAATCCGCCAGTTCCGATGTAGGCCGCTAGCGCATTATTTCCCGAAACATCTAAATCGTTCCCATAGCTTGCCGTACTGGCGAGTGTAGATATGGAAAATGTAAGCGCTAATGCAGCGATGATCGTGGAACCTAAACTTTTATATAAACTAAGCAACTGAATCCCCCCGAATTCGCTTTCTAAGCCTAAATTCAATTTCCAATTTTGTTGCTACTAATCCTTTGGATGTGGATAACTAAGCTGCGCCCTTAAGGCAGGCATCAAAACTCACGGCTGCTAATGAACTGGACCAGACAGACGCAGGCACATTGTGACGAAGCGCTATGTCTAGTAGTTGCGCAAGCGAGTAGCCCGGGTCAATTTCCAAAGCACGGTCAACGGCTGCTCGTGTTAGTTCGGCATCTCCGTCCAGCCAGGTGATGCCACCAAAGACTGTTGCCAGTGGAGCTAGCCAGTCCTCATGAGCTCGGTCAATTTCTCGAATCAGGTGTTCGCGAACACAGGATCGCAGCTCTTGGGCATCATGCAGGCGGCGCAATAGCCCATCTCTGGTTCGAATGTCGCTAAGTGCGATACACAGCTGACCGTGGTCAGCCCAGGAGAAGGGCTCGTCGCCTTGCCAGTTGGTAAATACGGATTCAACTAGATTTGCTCTGGCTGAAAACGCGTCATTATTGAGGTCGTTCCTGAAAGCTTCAGTTGCCTCCTGAATTGCGGTTGTGCGAGCCGAGCTTTCTGCTTCAGTTAGCAGCTGCGAACTTTGCATCACAGTTAAATCTGCTTCTAAATCTGCATCTGATTGCTTTAAATGTTTTGTCATTGCAAAAGAGTGTCGCCGAGATTAACACTTTGGAAGCGCTCAAGGTTTGCTGTGGAAATCTCGTCACTGTGTATGAAGCCGATTCATTGGCATTGATCACATGGGCATTGATCACATGGGCTTTGTTTCGCGAGGTGTTTTTGGGCATGAAAGAGCACCCAGAGTTCGGGTGGCTTCCCCTCCGCCGTCCCTCTGGGTGCTTATGGAAAACCTAGACAACAAACCCTCGGAAACTCGGTAATGACACGCCCAGCGTGTCGCATCAAAAACTAGACCCCGGTGCCAAGGGGGCAACCCGGTTGTGCGAAAGTTTTCACATGCAACTAGACCATGTCGCCTATGCCGTAACTAATGCCGAACTAGCCGACACTGTGCAGCGCCTTGGCGCTGATTTGGGTGTTGCATTCATCGATGGTGGCAAGCATCCCCGAGCCGGAACTCGCAACTTTATTTTGCCGTTAGCTTCTGGTCAGTACATCGAAATTGTTGCTCCGTTAGAGCACCCAGTTGCCGAAACTGTGCCATTTGGTCAGGCGGTTCGCAATCGCGCCGAAGCGGGCGGCGGTTGGATGGGCTGGGCAGTACGGGTAGATGATGTAGCGCCGCTTGAAGCTCGAATTGGCAGGTCCGCTGGCCCTGGCCATCGCCAGCGTCCAGGCGGCGCTGATCTGACTTGGAAGCAAATCGGAGTAATTGATTTAATCGCCGAGCCGATTTTGCCGTTCTTCATTAAGTGGGATGACATGAGCGCTCATCCAAGTGTCGGTGGTACCCCTGATGTGAAGATTACTGAGTTCGCGTTCAGTGGTGATCGCGATTCATTGAGTTCCTGGCTTGGCGATAGCCCAGAGAATCTATTGGATGACATCGCTTTGACTTGGATTGAAGATGATGAAATCGGCCTAAATTCCGTTACTTTCCAAACTTCAACTGGATCAGTCGTAATTAACTAACGCGGTAACAGATTCCCAGCCATGCCAATTCGCGGCTGCAAGTTTGGATTTGAATAATAAGTAAGTGCTCCAAAGTTTTGCATCATTTTTGGAAGCATGTTCGCAACTACTTGCGCGTCATCAAAAGCCGAGTGAGCACCTAACTGTGAAATCTCAAAATGAGTCGCCAGGGTTGCCAATTTGAAGTTTTCAGTTCCTTGTACGCTGCTGCGCGCTAACCAGTAAGTACAAATTGCTGGCATCGTGGCAAGTTCAATACCGGCGATAGCTGCTTCTGCGGCCACGAAACTCTCATCGAATTTGGCGTGGTGAGCGACAAACACCGCGTCATCTAAAACTCTGGCCAGTTCGTCATAAGCCTGGGCAAATGTTGGCGCATCTGCGACCATGTCTGGAGTGATTCCGTGAATCCAATTTGCCCCGGTATTTCCATCACCTGGATTAATCAAGCTCGTCATGGAGTCCACAACTTCTCCAGTCGGTTTAATTCGCACTGCGGCAATTTCGATAACTCGCGCGCCAGCTGCCGGGTCTAAGCCAGAAGTCTCAACATCAACTACAACAAAGTCATGTTCGAGTTCATGGGTGCCGCCTGATCCCCCATAATGCAGGAATTTGCCTATGTCGCCTGGCTGAGCAAACCGTGAATCCATGCCTTGAATGTATCGGGTAGGTACGACCTACCAGTTAGGCAACCCGTTTGGTGTGCCTAACTGGTACTTGTGCATGGTCAACGTAGGCTAAAGATATGAAACTTCCCGTCATAGTAGCTAGCGCAGCATTTGCGTTATTGCTCTCAGCTTGCACTGAACAAACTCCCGTTGCAACGGTTTCCACAGTCCCCACTGAATCTGCCAGTGCACCTGAGCCGTCACAAGAGCCAACAGTTTCGCTTTCCGATATGCCAGATATAGATGAATCCGATGTAATTCTGGAATGTGGCGAGTTTGGCGAAGGCGCCCTGCCATTTGTGCGACAAGAAGCCAATGTGATGGCAAATGATGTCCAATACCGAGTGGCAACTGTGGCCTGCGGCATGTTGGCTAGCGAAGTTAGCGCCGAAGTCGTTGAATCCTTTGTAATCGAGTCTGGTGCCTGGGTTTCGACTGGCTTAGTTTCTGGTTCCGATGTGCCCTTTAACACGATGGGACCTTGCGAGTCTGACAATGTCGTTGTGAAGTGCCCAGCGTTTGTTTTGGGTGAAGAAGGCGAAGCCGTAGGTTACATAGAGATAACTGGCCAAGACAATGGATTGGTCTGGACATTTATAGCTGAAGAAGAAGTTGCTCTCTAGTTCGGCATAGCTCCAAGCGATTTACAATTCTCACCTGCAGTGTGCGCTGCTGCAAACAAAGCCTGC
>JBIIFI010000074.1:0-5144 GCA_044237405.1 Candidatus Nanopelagicales bacterium
TGGCATTGATGACGCTGTTGCCATCGCATTGGCGCTAGCTTCTCCCGAAGTAAACGTGATTGGCCTGACTACCGTTGGTGGCAACTCGGGACTTGTAGCAACTACACGAAACGCACTGCGCTTACTCGAGTTCTTTGGTCGCTCTGACATTCCAGTTGCATCAGGTTATGACGAGCCGTACGGTAGGCCCAAAATGGAGACTGGCTATGAACCTGTTCATGGACACGATGGCCTAGCCGGGGTTGAGTTACCAGACCCAACTACGACCGTGGTCTCCACTGATGCCCCAGCATTCCTGGCAGATAAAATTCGTAATTCGTCAGACCCAGTTACTTTGATTGCGATTGGACCGCTAACTAACATTGCACACTTAGTAGATAAACATCCAGACGTAATTCCTATGATCGAGCGTTTTGTGATTATGGGCGGCGCAGCTCGAACTGGAAATGTGACTCCTGTTGCCGAATTCAATATTTGGCATGATCCAGAAGCCGCAAAGCGCGTGTTCGCAAGCGGCATTAATACCGTCATGGTTGGCCTTGATGTCACGCATTCAGTGAAAACTTATGAACACCTTTGGGACTGGTTAAAAGATGGAAGTAAATTCGGAAAGGTATTCGATCATATCCTGACCTCTTACACCAATTTCTATTCCATGTTCTATGGCGAACGAATGACTCATCAGCATGACGCGTTAGCTATGGCGGAAGCGATTTGGCCAAACCTGATGGAGCTGGAGCCAGCATTTATTGATGTCGAATGCCAAGGCGAATTGACTACTGGCATGACAGTAACTGACACTCGATTGCGCAACGATGTAAAGCCCAACGGGTATGTTGCCTGGAGCATTGATGGCGATGAATTCCACGCCAAGTTAATGTCAGCGCTCGGGACGCTAGCAAAGTCCCTAGAATAAACCGGCTTACGACTTAGCGCGTATTACCTGGTTGCCACAGCACGTCGCCAATTTCTTTATTGGCAACACGCGAAAGTATAAACAGTAAGTCTGATAGGCGATTTAAGTAGTTGGCAGCAAGCGTATTCATGCCGCCGTGATACATGTCAATCGCAGCCCAAGTACTGCGCTCGGCCCGTCGGGTAACAGTGCGCGCCACATGTAAGTGAGCAGCGCCAACTGTGCCACCAGGCAAGATGAACGAACGCAGAGCTTCAAGTTCTTCGTTGTATAAATCGCAGGCCGTTTCGAGTCTTTCGATGTAATCCTGAGTAACGCGAAGTGGCTCATGAGCTGGGTTATCAATCACGGGAGTACATAAATCAGCGCCCACGTCAAAAAGTTCATTTTGAATCTTGGTGAGTAGCTCAGCGAGATCGGTGCGAAGTTCACCAGCTGCGATAGCCAGACCAATCGCACTATTGGCTTCGTCAACATCTGCGTAAGCCTTAAGTCGCGGATCGTTTTTACCAGTGCGACTCATGTCGCCAAGATTGGTAGTGCCGTCATCGCCAGTACGGGTATAGATTCGCGTTAAATTAACCATGTCCCTAGCCTATGGCCGAGACGCGGTAACTGCTTTTTGCGGTGTTTAACCCACTTTTTCAAAGCTTCGAATTGAAATGCCCAAAAGCACAGTATTCTGCTTAATCGTGGAGGTTTTCCGGATTCAAGGGGGCGCCCGCCTAGTTGGCGAGGTGCATGTCACCGGTGCCAAAAATAGCAGTTTAAAACTTATGGCCGCTGCCTTGCTGGCCCCTGGACTTACCACAATCCATGCGGTGCCCAACATCCTTGATGTCACGATCATGGCCGAACTGCTGCGCCGTTTAGGCTGCACTGTTGATTACGACCCAACCAGTGAAACCGTCACGATTGATGTGCCAGAAACTATTGAGCATCGCGCAGACTATGACTTAGTTCGCAGAATGCGAGCGTCAATCGCAGTTCTTGGGCCGCTAGTTGCTCGTACTGGCGAGGCAGATGTGGCGCTTCCTGGTGGGGACGCCATCGGCTCGCGCGGATTAGATATGCACACTGCTGGCCTAGAGCGAATGGGCGCAACTGTTACCAATGAACATGGTTACTTGGTGGTGCACGCGCCACAAGGTGGGTTAGTTGGAACTCATGTGTATTTAGATTTTCCAAGTGTTGGTGCAACTGAGACGCTACTTATGGCAGCGGTCACAGCAAATGGCCAAACAATAATTGACAACGCAGCTCGAGAACCTGAGATTGTTGATATCTGCAACATGCTTGTTGCGATGGGTGGGCAAATCGAAGGCATTGGCTCCACTTTGCTAACAATTACTGGTGTATCAAAAATGCATGCGACGGAACACACAACAGTTTCGGATCGGATAGTTGCGGGAACTTGGGCGGTTGCCGCGACGATTACCAGGGGAGACGTAACCGTAAAGAATGTAAACCCAGAGCATCTATCCCTTGCACTTGAGAAACTCGTGACAGCGGGAGCAACCATAGACATTATGGATAACAGTTTTCGGGTGCGAATGGATCGACGTCCAACTGCAGTAGATATTTCAACTTTGCCGTTCCCTGGGTTTCCAACCGACCTGCAACCGCAGTTCATTGCACTGAATTCGATTGCAGAGGGCTCAGCCATGGTTACCGAGAACTTGTTTGAAGGCAGATTTAGATTTGTGCAGGAGTTAAGTCGCCTAGGTGCGGAAGTCCGAACTGATGGACATCACGCCTTAATCCGCGGCAGGTCACAGTTATCCGGTGCGCCAGTGGAAGCTACCGACATTAGAGCGGGCGCCGGATTAGTGCTGGCCGGACTTGTGGCCGATGGCGAAACAACTGTTCATGCGATCGATCACATAGACCGAGGGTATGTAAATTTTGAAACTCAACTGGTGAGTTTGGGCGCAAACATAGTCAGGGAAACTAGTCCTGGGCTCGACTAAGAATTCGTTTTGCTTTATCTAGATCTTTGGGCCAAACCATAATTCGAGGACCATCGTTAGTCTGAGCCAAGCTGGCTCGAACCCCGGCATCAACTAAAGATCTGCGTAAGACTTCACCTTCGATGTAGTTCGATGGCGTAGCAACTGGTACGAGCATTCCGTATTCATCTGGATTGCCTGACTTGGCGGGCCTTTCAACGACTGAACTACCACGGGCAAATGCCCACCGCAGAATTACAACCATTAGCCCAAGTCCGGCGAATGCCATTATGGGTCCAAAGAAGTATGAGAACGAACTCCAAGCTGGCACCTAATGATTCTGCCGTAATCAATGCCTTGGCGCTATGGCTAGCAGCCCTTGCCGAATAAGCATCTGCCAGACTAGGGGCATGAGCTTCTCACAAATTGGCGTAGTTGGACTTGGGATCATGGGCGCAGGAATCGTAGAGGTTTTTGCGCGAGCAGGTTACTCGGTAACTGGAGTTGCTGAATCTAGTGCTGCGGTTCAAGCCGGTCAATCAAATCTGGCAAAGTCTTTAGGGCGCGCAGTTAGCAAAGGTAAGTTAACCCAGCAAGAAAGTGATGAAATCACAAGTCGAATAGTTTTCGGAGAAGACTTCACGCTATTGGCTGATTGTGATTTGGTAATCGAAGCTGCGCCCGAAATTTTGTCCTTGAAGTCCCAGATTTTTGCTCAGCTGGACCAAGCAGTTAAACCAACCGGAATTCTTGCAACTAATACCTCTAGTCTTTCAGTTACTGATATCGCACAGGCCACCAAACGACCAGGTCAAGTTATTGGAATGCACTTTTTTAATCCAGCGCCAGTACAAAAATTCGTTGAAGTAATTTCAACTTCTCATACAGACCCAAACGTGGTTTCCCAGATTGTGGATCTTGGCACATCACTTGGCAAACATTTGGCGCAGATTTCAGATCAGCCTGGATTTATTGTGAACAAGCTTTTACTTCGGTATTTAAATCATGCAGTTCAAATCCTTGACTCCGGACAAGCCACCAAGCAACAAATTGATGCAGCTATGCGGGAGTTTTCAAACTACCCAATGGGACCTTGTGAACTTCTTGACTTAATTGGAATCGACACCTGCATTGAAATCCTAAAAACAATTCATGAAGACACTGGCCTTGAAGTTGATCAACCAGCTCATGGATTGCTCGCACTTGCTGCAGCTGGCAATAAAGGTCGCAAATCTGGTGCTGGTTTTTATGACTATGCCCAGCAAAACGAAATCCCAACGGACTCAGATGATGAGGTTAAGCAGCAAGTTCATAACGACTTACTGATTGCGTACTTGGGCGATTGCATTGCAATGCAAGCAACTGGCTATGCAACTAAATCTGATATTGATTTTGGGATGCGCCTTGGTTGTGGGTTACCACAAGGCCCATTTGAAGTTATTGCGTCTATGGGAATAGCTGAAGTTAGATCCGCCCAGGCCGAACTTGCGCAGCGCACTGGGGTTACTGCTTACCAGCCACTTGCCCTGTAATAAGTCAAGAAATAGTACTTAGACTTAGCGCATGGGCCGCCGAAATCGAAGAGAGCAAGATCAAGAGCCACCAGAGCTCAAACTTGGCAATTTTGCGCGCACTGAAAACCATCCTGATGGGGAATGGAAAGTCACTTCGCTCACTGGGGAAACTTCGATAAAGGTTTATCGATGCCCAGGTTGCCAAGGTGAAATTCAACCGGGAACTGCGCACATTGTTGCGTGGAATGTCGACTACTCAGCCGAGGATCGTCGGCACTGGCATACGGCTTGTTGGAAACGTCGAACTCCACGGCGGTACTAGTGGCGCAAATAGTTTCTAACAGCGTACTTCCTGCCTCTCGCGAGGCAATCACTTTGTTAACTTCTGATGGCTTGCAATTAGTTGGCGAGTTAGCATTACCAATTGGCACGGCTCCGAAGGCCACAATTTTGCTACTTCATCCAAATCCAACAGGTGGCGGAATGATGGACAGTCACCTGTTTAGAAAAGCCGCATGGCGGTTGCCTGCCCTTGCCGAGGTAGCAATTTTGCGCTGGAATACCCGCGGCACAACAAGTGCTGCTGGTACCAGCCAAGGCGAGTACGACAAGGGAGTTGCCGAAGGCCTGGATTTAGCGGCAGCTTTGGAATTTGCAAAATCACGAGGATTAGAAAATATTTGGCTGGTCGGCTGGTCATTTGGGACAGACGTAACTTTGATGCATGGAAATGTAGATCCGGTGCAGGGTGCAGTCTTATTTAGC
>JBIIFI010000075.1:0-5056 GCA_044237405.1 Candidatus Nanopelagicales bacterium
CCGGTTGCATGAAACTTTGGCTGACCTAGCCGGTCAGTAATTCCTTAACTCCCGTGACTCGCCGCCGCCTCGATGTTGAATTAGTTCGACGACACTTGGCTCGCAGTCGTGAACAAGCCCAAGAATTAATTGCCGAAGGTTTAGTAATCGTTGGTGGCATGATCGCAACGAAAGCTGCAACGCAAGTTGATGAGTCAGCTGCGATTAAAGTAAACCTCGATGCTGATGATGATTACGTCTCGCGCGGGGCGCATAAATTAATTGGCGCATTAGATGCCTTTGATATCGATGTCACGGGACTCGTGGCTCTTGATGCCGGGGCATCAACTGGTGGCTTTAGCGATGTGATGTTGCGCCGGGGGATTTCACATATCTATTGCGTTGATGTTGGCTACGGCCAGCTGGCTTGGAGAGTGAGCCAAGATCCAAAAGTCACCGTCATGGATCGCACCAACATTCGATACTTAACTCCAGAACTTCTGGGCGCAACTGTGGATTTGATTGTCGCTGACCTTTCCTTTATATCGCTGGAAACCGTGTTACCTGCCTTAGTTTCAGTGCTAAAGCCAACGGGCCAAGCCTTACTTATGGTTAAACCCCAGTTTGAGGTGGGCAAAGACGCCTTAGGCCCAGGCGGTGTTGTGGAAGACAATGAGCAACGCATCGAGTCAGTCAATAAGATCGCAGGTAAGGCTTATTCATTAGGTCTAGGAACTGCTGGGGTAGTAGCCAGCCCATTGCCTGGGCCTTCTGGAAACGTTGAATACTTCTTGTGGCTAAAGCCAGGTGCGCCCGCCCCGCAAGATTCCGATGTTCGTCAAGCAGTTAAGGAGGGACCGCAATGACTCGCAAAGTCTTATTTGTAATTCACGCCGCCCACCCAACTGCTTTTGATATCGCGCGCGCTGCCGCCTCTGGGTTACTAGCAAATGGAATTTCGGTGTCAGTTTCAGATGGTGATGAATCTGGTGTTGGAATAGCCGAAGTAACTGCCAGCAATGACGCAGTCGGCTGCGAACTAGTAATGGTGTTCGGTGGCGATGGCACGATTTTGCGTGGCATTGAAATTGCTCGCGATCATGATGTTCCGGTGTTCTCGGTAAACCTAGGACATGTTGGTTTCTTGGCCGAAGCTGAACCCGAAGACATAGATGCAGTGATCAACACAGTCGTTAACAAGGAATGGTCAGTTGAAGAACGAACTGCCCTTTCGATTCACGCAACTGATGCAGATGGTCGCACTTGGGAATCTTGGGCGCTTAATGAAGTTGCGATCGAAAAATATCATCGTGAGCACATGACTAAATTGCTGGTCAGTATTGACGAGCGCCCAGTTTCACATTGGTCCTGCGACGGCGTATTAGTTGCCACGCCAACTGGATCAACGGCTTATGCCTTTAGTGCTGGTGGTCCTGTGGTTTGGCCAGAAGTAGAGGCCATGTTGGTTGTGCCAATTAGCGCCCACGCGCTATTTGCCAAGCCGTTAGTAGTTTCGCCAAAATCAGTTGTAGAAATTGTTGTTACTACAGGTCCAGTTGAAGTTAGTTGCGATCGACGACGCAAAACTGAATTGGCAACCGGGGCAACAATTCGAGTTGTTCGAAATAACCAGTCCGTTAAATTGGCGCGAATCCACCTGACTCCGTTTACCGAACGGTTAGTAGCAAAATTTGAACTACCAGTTCACGGCTGGCGAGCTCAATAATGGCCAGAATTGTAAGTTAACTCATGATCGAACAACTGCGCATCAAGAATCTTGGCGTCATCCGCGATGCCACATTAGATTTCGCGCCAGGCCTAACGGTCCTTACTGGCGAAACTGGCGCTGGCAAAACCATGGTGTTTCGCAGCCTGCATTTATTATTCGGCGGCAAAGCTGATAGCACTTTGATTTCAACGGGCGCCGATCAAGCCAGCGTTGAAGCTGATGTGGCAATGCCAAGTGAACTTGTGGCACGCCTTGATGAACTAGGCGGGCAAGTCGAAGATGGCAACATCGCAATAATTTCTCGGCAGGTAAATGCAACTGGCCGCAGCCGATCATTTGCTGGGGGAGTTTCTGTTCCAGCAGGAGTTGTCGGCGAACTTGGCGAGGCGTTAGTAGCAGTGCATGGCCAAAGCGATCAACTTCGCCTAACAAAAACTGACCAACAGCGCCAATTGTTAGATCGTTATGCTGGCGAATCTGTTGCCAAACCAATGGCGAAATATTCCCAGCTTTGGGATGCTCAGCGCGCACTAGAGCGGCGTATCGAGTCACTGACTGCTGATGCGGGCACGCGCGCAGCTCAACTGGATCGAATTACCCGAATATTGGAACAAGTTGATTCCTTAAAGCCCGCCCCTGGCGAAGATCATGAACTCGATGACGAAGCCAAGCGACTATCACATACCGAAGCCTTATATGAAGTAACTGCTCAAGCTAGTGCACTACTAACTGGTGGCGACGGCGATGACCTGCCCGTGGTTGCTGCCCTAGTTACCGCACGAAAAGGCCTAGATCACGAACGCAACCTTGATGCCACCTTGGGAGAGTTTGCCGATCGCATGAAGGAACTTGAAATCCTGGCTGCCGATCTTTCTGCTGACATCAGTTCATACTCGGCAGGCATTGACGCCTCACCGCAACGGTTAGCATTTGTGGAATCTCGCCGGGCTGCGTTAAAGACTTTGACTCGCGAATTTGGTGATGTCGATGACTTACTTGTTTGGGTAACTGAAAATCGACCTCGCGTTGCTGAACTCGAAGGCGGCGACGAAGTTTTAGGTCAGCTTCGTAAGGAATTAGCCCAAGTTAAAGCCGACCTAACAAAAACTGGTGGCGATGTAACAAAAGCTAGAACTAAAGCCGCCGCTGCATTTTCAGCCGAAGTCACCGGGGAACTAGAAAGCCTTGCCATGGCTGGGGCCACAGTGCAGTTCAAGTTAAGCCCAGCAACGCCTGGCCCACATGGGGCAGATTTGGTAGAACTTGGCCTGATTAGCCGGCCAGATTCACCTTGGATTCCAATGGCAAAAGGGGCATCTGGCGGTGAACTTAGCCGAATCATGTTGGCTGTTGAAGTCGTACTGGCCGCGGCCGACCCGACGGAAACTTTTGTCTTTGACGAAGTCGATGCTGGCGTTGGTGGCGCAGCCGCTGTCGAAGTTGGTAAGCGCCTGGCTCGCTTGGCACGAAGCGCCCAAGTAATTGTCGTGACCCACTTACCGCAGGTCGCAGCTTTTGCAGATCGCCACTTAGTGATCGCCAGATCTGACGGCCAAGAAGTTCACAGTTCTGCGGTTACCCAGGTACAGCAAGGCGATCGAGTCGCAGAGTTGTCTCGAATGTTGGCAGGTCTTGCCGATAGCCAGGCCGGTAGCCAGTTAGCCGAAGAATTGCTGGCGCTAGCCCAAACTGAACGCCAAGGCACTGCGGCTGTGCGCCAAAAATCCAAGGCTTAGGGCAACACGCACCAAAGTTACCGACCCGATTACCAAACTGGCCCAGATGTGAGTTAAGTTAGTATTCCGTGGGTAACAGCAAACATGTGTTCGTAACGGGAGGCGTTGCCTCATCTTTAGGTAAGGGTCTTACCGCTTCCAGTCTGGGAAATCTTTTAACAGCTCGTGGCCTTCGTGTCACTATGCAAAAACTTGATCCGTATTTAAATGTGGATCCAGGCACGATGAATCCGTTTCAACACGGCGAAGTTTTTGTTACCAATGATGGCGCCGAAACCGACTTAGACATCGGACACTATGAACGCTTCCTAGATCGTGATCTGCACGGTAGCGCGAATGTGACTACTGGCCAGGTCTACTCAGCCGTGATTGCCAAAGAACGACGCGGCGAATACCTCGGCGACACAGTCCAAGTAATCCCTCATATCACCAATGAAATCAAGGCTCGAATCCTTGCTATGGGTAGCGATGACATCGATGTTGTAATTACCGAAGTCGGCGGCACTGTTGGCGATATTGAGTCCTTGCCATTTTTGGAATCCATTCGCCAAGTTCGTCAGGCCGTTGGCCGCGACAATGTGTTCTTCTTACATGTTTCACTTTTGCCATACATCGGCCCATCAGGTGAATTGAAAACCAAACCAACACAACACTCAGTTGCTGCCCTGCGAAGTATCGGTATCCAGCCTGATGCGATTGTGTTGCGCGCTGATCGGCCAATCCCTGATGGCATCAAACGCAAAATCTCTTTAATGTGTGACGTCGACGAAGAAGCTGTAGTTTCTGCAGTTGATGCGCCAAGTATTTATGACATCCCTAAGGTTTTACACGCTGAGGGACTGGACGCCTATGTTGTTCGCCGCCTTGGCTTGCCATTTAGAGATGTGAACTGGAGTGCGTGGGATGACTTACTCGAGCGAGTCCACAACCCAGCTCACGAAGTAACTGTGGCTTTGGTAGGTAAATACATTGACTTACCAGATGCGTACTTATCTGTAACTGAAGCACTGCGAGCTGGCGGCTTTGCAAATAACGCCAAAGTCAACATTCGCTGGGTCGCATCTGATGATTGCGAAACGGAAGCCGGTGCCAAAAAGGCGCTGGGCGATGTCGATGCCGTTTGTGTGCCAGGTGGCTTTGGCGTTCGCGGTATTGATGGCAAGCTTGGCGCCTTGCAATACGCGCGCGAACACAAAATCCCAACTCTTGGACTTTGCCTAGGACTGCAATGCATGGTGATTGAATATTCCCGAAATGTCGCTGGCATTAAAGATGCCAACTCGGCTGAGTTCGATGAAAAAACTACCAACCCAGTGATCTCGACTATGGCAGATCAAACTGATGTGGTTTCCGGCGAACGCGATATGGGTGGCACGATGCGTTTGGGTATGTATCCAGCCAAACTTAAGGCCGGCAGTACTGCTGAGCGTGTTTATGGTTCCAACTTGGTTGAAGAACGTCACCGCCATCGCTACGAAGTGAACAACTCATACCGCGAACAACTAGAAAACTTGGGTTTGAGTTTTTCTGGAACTTCGCCAGATGGTCACTTAGTGGAATATGTGGAATTGCCAACTGAGGTACATCCGTATTACATCGGAACCCAGGCTCA
>JBIIFI010000077.1:0-5001 GCA_044237405.1 Candidatus Nanopelagicales bacterium
TGGCTGTATGCGATTGCGGTTGTCGTAGGAGCACTCATTGGAACCAGGTTAGGAATCAAACAATTCTCAAACGACATGGTCAAACGTGCTTTGGGTGCTGTCCTGCTAATTGCGGGCGCAAAGTTGATGTTTAACCTGTAATTACGTGAAATTCTCCAGACAAGTGGTAAGTGGACAAAATAAACTTCAGTAAGCAACTCATTTGCGAAAGGTGCCTCACGTGGAATTAGAACATTCATTTACCGTTCCAGCTGATATCGATACTGCTTGGAATACTTTGCTTGATGTAGAGCGAATTGCCATGTGTATGCCAGGTGCAACTTTGATTAGCGTTGAAGGCGACACGTTCAAGGGTGAAGTAAAGATTAAATTGGGCCCCATCACGATGGTCTTTGGTGGCACCGCATCATTCGTAGACAAGGACGTAGCGAACCATCGCCTTGTGATTAATGCATCTGGCAGTGAAACCAAAGGAACTTCAACTGCGCAAGCAACGGTTACCACCCAGCTCGTGGCCGAGAGTCCGACACTAACTCGAGTTGATGTAAATACTGACTTAGCAATAACAGGTAAGCCGGCTCAATTTGGTCGCGGCGTGATGTCTGATGTTGCAGGTCGCATTATCGGGCAGTTCGCTGGAAATCTCGAAGGTGTTATTGCAGCTGGTTCAGGAACTGGAAGTACTGCGAGTGCAGATACATCCGCACCTGCTGTGCCTGCTTCAGCCGCAGACGCAATCGACATGATGGAGGTTGCCGGTGGGGCAGTAGCCAAGAAGTTGATTCCAGTCGCACTAGTTGTTGTCGCAGTGGTTGCCGCTTGGTTGGTATTTAACTAACCCTGCAAAATAAGGGTTTACTTCACTGATCAATTGCCTTCATGTCGCTTATGAGGCGTTTTGCGCGCATAATTGAGTAACGAACTCGGGAGGTGTCCGGTGCCAAAGATTCTTGCTTCACGCGTAGCTGATCTGCAGAAATCGCGTACCCCGTATGTGCATGCTCGAGTGGTGCTAGCCGAAAAGCCTACTTCTGCAAAGCCAGGAGATGAAGCCTTAATTTTTTCTGATGGAACGATCGAAGGCTTTGTTGGTGGATCTTGCGCTGAATCAACTGTGCGAACACAAGGTATGTCTGTCCTAGATGACGGTCACGCTTTATTGTTACGCATCGCACCAATGCCCGAGCCAGATACCCAATCTGGAAAGCGCACAGTTCACAACCCATGTTTATCCGGTGGAACCCTGGAAATATTTTTGGAGCCCGTTATGCCTGCACCGCTAGTTGCAATTTTTGGAGATAGCCCAATTTCGGGTTCGCTGATCAAGCAAGGACCAGGTGCTGGTTATGAAATGGTCGACTGGGATAACTCAATTGATTTGGCAAACACGTTTGCAGTCATAGTCGCTGCACACGGGCGCGATGACGAAACCATGTTGCTCGAAGCAGCTGTTACCGCAGGAGTTCCATACGTTGGATTGGTTGCAAGTCGCAAGCGCGGAACCGCAGTAATTGAAATGTTGAATTTAACTGCCGACCAAAAAGCTTCGATACATTCACCAGCTGGTTTGGACATCGGCGCGCGCACTCCAGACCACATCGCACTTTCGATCCTTGCAGAAATGGTTCAAGCCGGCGCAAATGCAACCGAACCAAGAATGCCAACTCCCGTTTGTGAAACTGCAATTGATCCGGTTTGCAACATGTCGGTACCAATGGTCAACGAATCTATTCACGCCGAATTTGGTGACACAACGGTTTGGTTCTGTGCACCTGGTTGCTTAAAGGCATACTCTGCTAATCCTGAAGCGTTTCAGCTGGTTTAAAGATGACTAACTCCTTTGCTTCACCCAGTGAATTGCGAACTGCGCTGGCACAGGATGGCTACTTGGCAGACGAAGGCTTAGCAACTGCGCTTTTTGTGGCGATGTCATTGCCACAGCCACTACTACTTGAAGGTGAAGCAGGCGTAGGTAAAACCCAAGCCGCTAAATCACTAGCAGCCTTACTTAACACTCCGCTAATTAGATTGCAGTGCTACGAGGGTATCGATGCCTCCGAAGCACTCTATGAATGGAATTACCCGCAACAGCTTTTGGGTATTCGCGTAGCTGAATCTCAAGGTAAGCCATTAACTGAAGAATCACTGTTTACTCGGGACTACTTGATTGAGCGCCCACTTATGCAGGCCGTTGAACATCCTGGCCCGATGCCTGCAGTGTTATTGATTGATGAAGTCGACCGAGCTGACGAAGAATTTGAAGCTTTCTTATTTGAATTATTAGCCGAAGGCTCAGTTACGATTCCAGAGCTTGGAACAATTTTTGCAAAAGTTCCACCAATTGTGATCCTGACTTCGAATCGCACGCGCGACTTACATGACGCTCTTAAGCGCAGATGTTTGTATCACTGGATCGATTACCCAGACATTCACCAGGCCACAGCAATTATTCGCAGTCGAGTCCCGCAAGCCACCGAAGATTTAACTGCGCAAGTTGCATCAGCAGTTCAGCGCCTTCGCTCACTCGATGTGCAAAAGCAGCCAGGTATCGCCGAAGCCATCGACTGGGTAAATGCCGCAATGATTCTGGGACTGGATCGCATTACCGCAGATAACGCAGCGCAAACTTTAGGTAGCGTTTTGAAGTATCGCGAAGATCATGATGTAGCTCAAGCCCAAGGCTTGGGCTGGGTGGTTAATGGCTGACCTAGCGCACATTGTTGCCACATTTGGACAAGTGCTTCACGTAGCTGGAATCCCTGCTACGCCAGAACGTCGGGCTAGATTTGCGCAAGCCGTAGTTGATATCGGCCCAAAGCAAGTAACGGACTTGTACTGGATTGGGCGCGTTACGCTGCTTTCCAGTCGCGAACAAATTGAAACTTATGATTTGGTTTTCAATCAAGTCTTTCGCGGAATTGTTGATCTAAAAGATGTTAACGAGCCGGCGCAAACACCAAATCCAGAAAATGCTCGAGATTCTGGTGAACAGCAACCTGCCAATGAGGTGAGCGAGCAAGAAAATCGCAATCAAAGTGGCGCAGGATCAAATGCCACACCAGGTGAAAAATCTGAAGAGAGTGATTCAACTGAGCCACCAGCTCTACTAGCGCCAGCTAGTGATGATGAACGACTACAAGACACCAGTTTTTCAGATTGCACACCGCAAGAGTTAGATCTGATCGCAGCACTTGTTGCCAAACTTCCGTTAGTGCCACCGCGTCGACCAAGCCGTCGCAGTAAGCGATATAACAGTGGCCAAGCAATTGACATGCGTTCAACAATTAGACATTCCTATTCCACTGCGGGGGATCCGGTAGATCTGATGTATCGAAAGCGAAAAGATCGACCGCGGCGCGTGGTGCTAATTGCTGATGTCTCGGGATCCATGGAGCCGTATTCGCGAATCTACTTACATCTAATGCTTGGCGCAGTTCGCGCGCTTCATGCTGAAGCTTTTGTGTTTGCCACTCGATTAACTCGCTTAACTAGATTCTTGAGTACTGGCGATCCCGACATCGCGTATCGAAAAGTTGCGCAAAATACCCCCGATTGGTTTGGCGGCACCCGAATAGGTAAAACGATGCTGGAATTCATTCGAGATCATGGCCAACGCGGCATTGCTCGAGGCGCGGTAATCGTAATCGTTTCTGATGGTTGGGAAACTGACGATGCAGAGGTTCTCAAGCAGGCCATGCAAAGGTTAGCCAGACTTTCACATCACATCATCTGGGTGAATCCCCGTAAGGCGGCTGCGAATTATGAACCATTAGTTGCGGGTATGGCTGCCGCATTGCCATATGTTGATACTTTTGTGAGTGGCCATTCGTTACGAGCGCTGCAAGAAGTGATGGATGCAATTCGAAATGCCCAAGAGCGAACTATTGCTCAACCCAGACAATTTGCGTCTTAGAGAACCGCGACTTGCATTAGCTGTTTAAAAATTTCTTCACCTTCGCCAGTAATTGAAACCCTTGGGTCAGAACTATCAATGCGACCCCAGAGATACAGATCCATAGCTTCGGCATCTCCTGAGATAGAGAGCCGAGCTTTTGGATCAGCCTGATTAGCCGCGGTGACGCTGGCCTTCTCGCTAGTGAAATCTAATATCCAATGTTTCTTACTAGTTGAAGTGTGTGCAGAAATTGACACAATTCCAAATTCCACATTTGGTGCCTCGGGCCATGAACCAAGCAAAGGCAAAAAATCCAGAACTTCATCTACGCCATCGAGCGCTAGAGCTTGATCGATAGCCGTAACATTGCCACCGGCTTGTTCGGCATCAATGCGGTGAATCACGGTTTCATGTGCCATGCGACGAAACCAAAAATCAACTGTGTTATCTATGTGGTGCCAGGACCATGTTTGCCGCTCGGCTCGATTTACGTCTAATGCATTTGTGATCGCCTCAAAACCCCATCCCATGAATTCCAAATAGTTTTCCGTTCGCGGGTATGGCGCTAGGTGTTCCTTATTCTCAGCCCGTTTTCCGGTTTCAACTACAAATGCCTGCCCCAAATAAACCTGAGCCATGTGTTTCGCCAAATCATCAGTGGTCCAGCCTGGGCAACTTGGGACATCAACCGGAACGTCGGGAATGGCCGCAGCTAAAAGTTGGTAGTCAGCATTTAAGTGAATTAGGTATTGTTCCCGTGAAAGTTCGGTTCCGGCTACAGATCTCATGCGCCTAAGCCTACGGATTAGACTTTGACCATGTTCGCATCCTTGTCTGATCGCCTAGGCACCACCTTTAAGCAGTTACGTGGCAAGGGCCGATTGACCGAAAATGACATTGACGAAACCGTTCGGGAAATTCGGATTGCATTACTTGATGCTGATGTGGCCCTGCCAGTAGTTCGTGAATTCTGTGCCCGTATAAAAGAACGCGCGCTTGGTTCAGAAGTATCTGCCGCATTAAATCCAGCGCAGCAAATCGTAAAGATCGTCAATGAAGAATTGATTGGAATTCTTGGTGGTGAAACACGGCGCCTTAGGTTAGCC
>JBIIFI010000078.1:0-4984 GCA_044237405.1 Candidatus Nanopelagicales bacterium
AGGGTGCAGACATCGTCACAACAATTACTGCCGATAAGGCAATGGCAACAATCATCACTCCAGAAATGGTTGAACCAGGTATGCACTTCAATGGTGTTGGTGGCGACTGCCCAGGAAAAACTGAACTTGCTGCCGGAGTATTGACGCAAGGCAAAGTATTTGTGGAATTCGAACCTCAGACTCGAATCGAAGGTGACATCCAGCAGATGCCAGCCGACTTCCCGGTTAATCACTTATGGAAAGTGCTAGCTGGCAAAGAAGTAGGCCGAGACAACGATGAGCAGGTCACAATCTTTGACTCAGTTGGCTTTGCGATCGAAGATTTCTCAACTTTGGAGTACATCTATAAGCAGAGCGTGCAGCGCGGTATTGGGGTAGACATCGAATTAGTGCCAACTCCAATCGGGCCTAAGGATCTTTACACTCACACTGGCCGGGGCCGCCTGCGTTCAGTCAAGAAGCGCGCGGTTTAGGGTATTTCCTTGTCGGATCCACGATGTGGGAACTCGACATTCTGGTCACGTTACCTAAATGGCGAGATACCTTATGCGCCGATAAAGTACTAGGAATAACCGAGACTTTTAGGGAATTCCATGGCATTAGCAACACGTCTAGATAACTTAGGTACTGAGACCGCTTTTGCCGTTTCCCTAGCTGCAGCTGAGTGGGGCGCGAAGGGAAATCGAATCTTCCCGTTCCACTTAGGGGACATAAACCTTCCAACGTCACAAAACATCGTTGATGCCATGAATAAGGCAATTGCAGATGGCAAGACTGGTTACTGCCCGGGCGCTGGTATTCCACAGTTGCGTGAAGCACTAGCAGCTAACGTCGGCGCCGATCGCGGCCTTAAGTTCGATGCTTCTAATGTTGTGATTCAGCCTGGTGGCAAGCCAGTAATTACCAAGTTTATTCAAACCATCATGAACCCAGGTGATGAAGTTCTTTATCCAAACCCTGGTTACCCAATTTATGAAAGCCAGATCGAATACTTTGGTGGCATAGCAAAGCCTTATCGCTACATTCCAACCGGCACTGGATTCAGTATCGATATAGATCAAATTAAATCGTTGATCACACCACGCACTAAAGCAATTGTTTACAACGACCTACAGAATCCAAACGGCGCTGAGTCAACCGATGCCGAGCGCGAAGCAATAGCTGAAATTGCGATTGCCAACGATCTTTATGTGCTTTCGGATGAGGCGTATTTTGAAATGCGCTACGAAGGAAAATCAAAGTCGATTGCCTCAATTCCAGGAATGGCAGAGCGCACTGTAATTCTTTATACGTTCTCAAAGAAGTTCGCGATGACTGGCTGGCGTCTAGGCGCTGCTATTGCGCCAAAAGAAATAGCTGATGTTATTTCCAAGCTGAATACCAACGATGAATCTTGCACTACACACTTCGTGCAATATGGCGGCGTAGAAGCAGTAACTGGGGATCAGTCAGGTGTTCCAGTAATGCTGAACACTTTGAAGCAACGTCGCGACACCGCACTTGAATTACTTCGCCAGATGCCAGGGGTAAAGGTGCACACGCCTGAAGCTGGTTTCTATTTATTCCCAGATGTAACTGAAGCCATGGCAAACAAGGGAATTACTGACCTGGGTGACTTCGCGCAGCAGGCACTTCATGCAACTGGTGTTTCGTTCTGTACTCGTCGTCACTTTGGCCGTCCACAAGAAGGCGAAAAAGAGCAGTACATTCGCCTCGCCTTCTCTGGTATCGACAACAGCGAAATTTCTGATGGTCTTAAATTCATGGGTGAATGGATCGCTGAATAAATGGCGAAAGTTGTTGTAACAGGCAAAATCCCAGCAGGTGGCCTAGCCCGACTTAAGGCTGAGCACGAAGTAACTGCTTGGGAAAGTGACAATGCCATCAGTCGCGCCGAACTTCTCAGTATGGTCGCAGGTGCTGATGCCATCGTTTCGTTACTAACCGAGAAGATTGACGATGAACTTTTAGATGCAGCTGGGCCACAACTCAAGTCAGTTTCCAATGTTGCGGTTGGTTATAACAACATCGACGTTCCGGCCTGTGAAAAGCGCGGGGTATTTGTCACGAATACACCTGGTGTGCTGACCGAAGCTACTGCAGACATTGCAATGTCACTTATCTTGATGGCAACTCGTCGCCTGGGTGAAGGGGAGCGAGTCATTCGCACTCAAGAACCATGGCAATGGGGAATGTTCTACATGCTTGGCATGGGCATACAAGGTCGCCAACTGGGCATTGTTGGAATGGGTCAGATTGGTATTGCAACTGCGCGTCGTGCAAAAGCTTTTGGCATGAACATCGCTTACACCCGTCGCACGCCACTAGAAGATCATGTTGTTGCAGAACTTGATGCCAAGTTCATGACGATGGATGAATTAATTGAATCCAGTGATGTGCTGTCGCTGCATTGCCCGTACTCGCCAGCAACGCATCACTTAATGAGTGAAAACCAATTTGCTCGCATGAAGCAGACCGCATTTTTGATTAATACAGCGCGTGGTCCAATTGTCGATGAGGCTGCGTTAGTTAATGCCTTGAAGTCGGGTCAGATCGCTGGCGTGGGACTTGATGTATTTGAAAACGAACCAGCGGTTCACCCAGGATTACTAGAACTTGATAATGCGGTGTTGATTCCACACCTTGGTTCGGCAACGGTTGAGACTCGAGCAGCCATGGCTGACATTGCTGCGACAAATGCGTTGGCAATTCTCGCAGGCAAAAGTGCGCCAAATCTCGTTACGACCTAGTGCTACCAGCCAGTAATACTTGCGTCAGTTAAGGCATTTACGCAGATTCCAATAGACTTCACACATGTCGAAAGTTCTTGCATCCCTGCCAGTAGGCGAAAAAGTGGGCATTGCCTTCTCAGGCGGACTTGATACCTCAGTTGCGGTTGCTTGGATGCGCGCCAAAGGCGCTATCCCGTGCACATACACCGCCGACCTGGGGCAATATGACGAGCCAGACATTGATTCGGTACCGTCTCGGGCCGGTGAGTATGGCGCAGAAATCTCTCGCCTTATCGATTGCAAGGAAGCCCTAGTTAATGAAGGATTAGCTGCCATAGCGTGTGGCGCATTTCATATTCGATCTGGTGGCAAGCAGTATTTCAATACGACTCCACTTGGGCGCGCAGTAACTGGAACGCTTTTGGTTCGCGCAATGCTCAAAGACAATGTCGACATCTGGGGCGATGGCTCAACTTACAAGGGCAACGACATCGAGCGGTTTTACCGTTACGGCTTGCTAGCTAATCCAAACTTGCGAATCTACAAGCCATGGTTAGATGCTGACTTTGTGCGCGAACTTGGTGGCCGCAAAGAAATGTCCGAGTGGTTAGTTGCTAACAACTTGCCTTACCGCGATAGCACTGAAAAGGCTTATTCAACAGATGCAAATATTCTGGGCGCTACTCATGAGGCTAAGACATTAGAGAACTTGGACGCATCACTAGAGATCGTTGATCCGATTATGGGTGTTCGATTCTGGGATGAGTCAGTAAAGATTTCAGCTGAAGATGTAACCATTACGTATAGCCAAGGCATGCCAGTTGCTATCAATGGCAAAGAATTCTCTGATGTTGTGGAATTGATGAAGGAAGCCAATGCAATCGGCGGTCGTCATGGCCTAGGCATGACAGACCAGATTGAAAACAGAATTATTGAAGCCAAGAGCCGCGGAATTTATGAAGCACCAGGTATGGCGTTGTTCTTTATCGCTTATGAAAGATTGCTAAGTGCAATTCATAACGAAGATACGATCGCTAACTACCATGCCGAAGGGCGTCGACTAGGTCGATTGCTTTACGAAGGCCGCTGGTTTGATCCACAGGCTCTGATGCTTCGGGAATCCTTGCAGCGCTGGGTTGCTTCTGCAGTAACGGGTGAAGTAACAATTCGCCTGCGCAGAGGAGACGACTACTCAATCATTAACACTTGTGGTCCGGCATTGAGTTACCATCCTGAAAAACTTTCGATGGAGCGCACGGAAAATGCGGCCTTTGGTCCGACAGATCGAATCGGGCAGTTGACTATGCGCAACCTTGACATTGCCGATACGCGAGCGAAATTAGAGCTTTATCAAGCTCAGGGCCAGATTGATTCAAGCACATTCGGACTGGTTGGCGACATGAAATCAGGTCAATCTAATTCAATCTCGCCATCGCGTAGTAGCGACGATGCCGATGCGGGATTAAATCGCGCTGCCTTCGATGCTGGTACCGACTAAGTGTCACTAAAGCTTGAGAAGTGGGCTCCGGCACTATTTGTTTTCTTGTGGAGTACTGGGTTCATTGGGGCTAGATACATAGTTCCTTACGCAGAACCATTTACGTTTTTAACGATTAGGTACGTAATTGCCGCTGCAATTTTATTGGCAATCGCAGCAGCCCTAAAGCAACCAATGAAATTGGACCGCGCGCAAATTAAAGCCTCGGTCGCTGTTGGTTTAATGCTGCATGTCATTTACATTGGCGGCGTCTTTTACGCAGTAAGCCTTGGAGTCTCGGCTGGAATCAGCGCGGTAATCGTAAGTATTCAGCCGGTTTTGGTGTCAGTACTTGCCGTACCGCTACTAGGTGAGCGATTGCGCTGGGTGCAAGTGGTGGGATTATTTCTAGGCGTAACTGGAATCGCACTGCTATTACTACCTAAAGTTTTCCAGGGCGATTACTCTGCAACAACTTCGGTAACGGGCATAGTTATATGTGTAATCGCACTGCTGGGAACCAGCGGAGGGTATCTAGCCCAAAAGAAGCTAGGCGGCGATATTCCATTCCTGACCGGAACTGGATTGCAGTACGCCGTTAGCGCACTGGTTTTCGCAGTTCTCTCGTTTGCAACCGAAGACCAGATCATTAAATGGACACCAGCATTCCTATTTGGACTTGCCTGGATTGTAATTATGCTTTCTATCGCCTCAATTGTTTTGCTCTACGGAATGCTTAGAACTGGAAGTGCCAGTAAAGTTTCAAGCCTTTACT
>JBIIFI010000079.1:0-4961 GCA_044237405.1 Candidatus Nanopelagicales bacterium
TCTACCGTGCGAGTAACTGTTGACGATACAAAACGAACTAGTGCTGCCGATGATGTATCGGCACTTGCTGGAGCTGCGGTGAAAAGGCTTGCTAGAAATGTAATTGCAGTGAGTGCAGCTGCTTTTCTTTTTAGAAACTTGGACATAGAACTACCTCAAAATTTGTTGTTGCCACCGGGAACTGCCGAAGGCTCAGATTTACTCCTTAATTACAACATTCTGACTTTTCTGCACCTCGAAAATGTTCGGGTAGCACATCATTTACGAGCGACGCTGGGCTTCACAGGGCAACAAACTTAAAAACGGCTGGCTCCCTGAAGGAAACCAGCCGTTTTTGATCGACTAAAGCGGTAAATCCATTTACTTAGGAAACGGCCACCGGGGTGGTCTTGGATTTGGTTTTAAATTTTGAGTTGCCAGTTATGGAAACTACGACAGTACACGTTCCGGCTTTAAGTCCCTTGATTGTGTAGCCAGTAATCTTCTTAGATTTTTTGTTAACAATCTTGGTTACCGAACAGATCTTCTTTGAGGCGGCGGAAACAGTAACGACTGTAGCTAGTCCGTCAGCATTGGCGCCCTTCGCCGATGTTCCTTTGGTTGCGGAGAGTGCGATGGTAAATTTCTTACCCTTCTTCACTTTGGTAGCAACTTTTGGAAATGCAGGATCTTTTTTGGGCGTGGCATTTGTAGTGTTCGGGATAAACAAACTTTTAGCAACAGAGGTACCGTCATTTGTTGGAAGTCCAGTGGATACGTCCTTTATGTAGACGGCTCCAGTTATGTGCTTACCAGCGTCGGCTGCTGTAATTGTGTAGGTTGTCGACGTTGATCGAGAAATCATAGTGCAGGTTGTGGGATTCAGAAGGGCTTCGATTTCACTTGCCTTGTTACTCAGTGAAGTCGCCGAATTGCATCTGAGCCAACTAACGGCAAATACAACTTCTGGAAAGCTGTAAGTCTGCTTCGTTAGAGTCAGCGTGCTACCGACTTTTGGAGTTCCAGCCAACGAAATGTCTGTAATCGGATCCTCCCGGTCCAGAGCTGCGTGTGCAGGAGCGATTGTTAATGCTGAGAACAGGCCAACACTGATTACACCAGTAAGGACTGATCTAAAAACTTTGTTCACGATTTTCCTTGATGAATTAAGCGGATATGAATAACCACCAGTTCAACATAGGAAGTTCACCGAGATTGAATTAATGCAGGGCATTCCCCGTCAAAAAACTAAGGCTGGCTTTTGTTGGAAAGCCAGCCTTAGTTTTTAGTTCTATTAACTTAATGAAATGTCTACATCCAAAACATTGCCAATTGTTGCTTGAACCTTAGTGCGACTTTTCGCACCTGGAATCAAAGTCACCACATTCCAATCGCCGGCAACTGTGAAGAACCTGAATTCTCCTTGCGTTGAAATTGGAACTTCCGCAACGAATTCATCCAACTTATCGTGCAAGCGAACATATCCAACACTGGCTGGAATTCCGTCCTTGCTGACAATGCCCTGGATTACAGCTTGGTTAGTGATGTCAACGTTTTCTAGCGAGACACCACCGACAACTGCGCCGCAACCACTCATGCGTCACCTGGTTCGTCGCCAACAGCAACTGGGACGCCAACGAGTGAACCGTATTCAGTCCAGGAACCGTCATAGTTACTGACGTTCTTAACGCCAAGTAGCTCGTGCAAGACAAACCAAGAATGCGCAGAACGTTCACCAATGCGGCAATAAGCAATTGTGTCCTTGTTTAGGTCAACGCCAGCACCTTCATACAGTGCCTTTAGTTCATCAAGAGACTTAAATGATCCGTCTTCGTTAGCAGCTTTACTCCATGGAATATTTGCTGCTGTTGGAATGTGACCACCAATGCGAGCAGCTTCTTGTGGCAAATGTGCTGGCGCTAGCAGGCGACCGGCATATTCATCTGGACTGCGAACATCAACAAGGTTTTGAGTTCCAATTGCTTTAAGTACATCTTCGCGGAATGCGCGGATGGAACGATCTTGATCCTTGGCGACATATTTTGTTGCTGGACGGGCTGGAACTTCGCTAACTAGTTCGCGACCATCTAGTTCCCACTTTTTGCGACCACCGTCGAGTAACCTAACATCGCCATGGCCATAGAGCTTGAAGTACCAGTATGCGTATGCGGCAAACCAGTTGTTGTTTCCACCGTAAAGCACAACAGTGTCATCATTAGAAACACCCTTGGCGCTTAGCAGGGCTTCGAACTGTTCTTTGTTTACAAAGTCACGACGCACTGGATCTTGCAGATCAGTTTTCCAGTTCAGCGCGATTGCATTACGGATGTGATTTCCGGCATACGCATCGGTATCTTCATCGACTTCAATGAAAACAACTTTCGCATCATCTAACTTGGAAAGTGCCCATTCGGCATCTACTAGTGCTTGGTTACTCATTTATTTCTCCTTGTGTGGTCTTAAGTTTCGTTATGAAAAAATTCGTTTGCCGATTAGATACATTTCGCAGCCAAGGCAAAAGTTAAATGCTGCATTCAAAAAAGCCGCAGCTAGTGCTAGACCTACTGCAACTATTGCAACCAGATCTGCCCCGGTGAGCAGCGCTACCAGTCCAACAATTGCGAAAAGGAATCCAACTAGTTGCGCAAAACGCGGTGGCTCAACTGCTTCAAGTTCAGTTGGCTTCCCAAGTTTTGGAGCAACTAGTTTGCGATACAAAATTCCATACGGCTGGGCATGTAATCCAACAAATGCACCCAAAGCAAATACGACGGTTTGGATTCCCAATAAGACTGTGGCAGCTGTTGACGGAATTGCTACCAACGTTGTGGCCAAAACCAAAGTTGTAATTGCAGCGCCGAAGCGCGGTCCACGTGGATCGATTTGCTTGCTCATTACATTTCCTTTTCAGTTCCGATTAGTTTGGCTTTTATTTAGCGCAGCCACACTATGGACTGCAAGGTCAAGCGCACATACACATCGAGGAACCAAGGCGACCGTAATCCACGACCCGGCGCTTGATTAGAACAGTGGTTCTCGACATGCCCTAACCATAGGACAGGTTGTAGATAGTCGCAGGCTCGTAACTGGTTATTGCAAACCTCTCGCAGTAAGCCGCCAAGTTGGCGAAAACCCTAATTTCACCTAAGTTCAGAAGGGTTCATTTATAAGGAGTGGCAATGGGTACCGGCGGCTATGTGTTACTTGCTGTGCTGGTCCTTTCTGCGGGCTTTGGAATTTACCGGAAGTTAAGTGATGGCAAACTACGGGCTCAAGTAGTTCCCCCGCAGCAAGGGTTAGCTGAGCATTTGCACTTAGATCATGACCACCCGCCACAGGTCACATTTCTACAGTTCTCGTCTGAGTTTTGCCAGCCGTGCCGCGTTACCACTCGGGTACTGGATGAAGTGACTAATAGTTTTCCAGCTATCTGCCATATCGAGCTCGACGTAGTGGAACATTTGGATTTAGTTAAGACTTATGGAGTTACTCGCACTCCGACTACTTTGATCATTGATAAAGAAGGCACGGTGCATTTCCGGGCCGTAGGTGTTCCCAAGCAGGCAGATTTAACTAATGCGGTATCTGCGCTCACCGAAATCCCCTAAACCCTTAGAAAACCTGCCCCCATTTTGGGCTACAAGTTCTGCTCTAGACTTAAGGCATAACTAGGAACGGCGGGTGAAGTCATGGCTCAGGTACTTTTACTAACCCGCGCCCTCACCCCATCCAGCGCAGTACTTCCCGGTCTGGAACTCCTAAGTCATCACATCAAAGTAATGTCCCCCGAACCAACTGCACTTATATCGGCCCCTGAAGTAGATGTCATTTTGATTGACGGGCGCACAGATCTGCCAGCAGTTCGCAGTTTGTGTCGTTTGATGGAGACCACTGGAAACACCTCTCCGATAATTTTGATAACTACCGAAGGTGGTTTAGCAGCCGTAACTCATGAGTGGGGCTTAACAGATGTCTTACTAGTTGATGCCAGTCCTGCCGAAATTGAAGTTCGGATTCGACTAGCAACTACCAAAGTTGAACCAGCTAACAACTTTGAGACCGCTGGCGAAATCAAAGCTGGGGAACTTTCAATTGATGAAGCCACTTACTCCGCAAAACTTCGCGGCCGCACTCTTGACTTAACTTTCAAGGAATTCGAATTACTGAAATTCTTAGCGCAGCATCCCGGTCGAGTTTTCTCACGCGATCAACTTTTAAGCCAAGTGTGGGGTTATGACTATTTTGGTGGCACTAGAACCGTTGACGTTCACGTGCGAAGACTGCGCGCAAAGCTTGGTCCAGAAAATGAAAACCTAATTGGAACAGTTCGAAATGTTGGCTACCGTTATGTCACTTCACCAGTAACCGATAGTGAATCCCACGAAGTTCTTGTTTAATACATGTCTGCAGTAATTTCGATTCTTTCTCACTTAAGTGACGCCCAGACTGACGAAGTTATGCAGTTGGCATTTGCGGCCGCAGCTGTCGATGAAATGGCGCCGCTGTCTGAACATGTTTTGATTCACTTGCACCACGGTGGCGACGCAGCTGACGAACATCTGATCGCATCTGATCCTGCTGGGAAGATTGTTGGCTACCTGCATCTAGATCAAACGGATGCTGTCGCTGGCTCCGTAGTAGAAGTTGTGGTGCACCCAGATTTTCGGCGACAAGGTGTTGGCCAGGCATTAGTGGAGTTTGCTATCTCCAAATCCAACGATCCTAGAATGCGACTTTGGGCTCATGGTGAACTCACCAGTGCATATACACTGGCTTCGAAATTGGGTTTTGCTAAATCTCGCGAACTTTGGCAAATGAGACGATCACTTTTTGCTCCACTACCTAAAGCAACTGAACCAGCAGGTATCACAGTTCGAGCTTTTCAAGTTGGGATCGATGAACAACCTTGGTTGGAATTAAATGCAACAGTTTTTGCAGACCATCCGGAACAAGGTCGAATGTCCGCACAAGATTTAGAAACC
>JBIIFI010000194.1:0-2849 GCA_044237405.1 Candidatus Nanopelagicales bacterium
AACTGTCGACCACTTGCCGTTAGCGTCCGTGGTCACAGATGTGATTTTTTTCCACTTGCCATTTCCAATTTTGCGTTCGAGAGTTACTTTGACTCCCGGCGTGGCAGGGGATACCGCACCACTAATAGTTGCCTTCTTGCCTTTTTTGGCAGATGCAGGAACTGTTAACTTCAACTTACCCGCAACACTTATTTTGGTAGCAGAAGTTTTTACGGTGCCCTTTTTGTTAGTGGCTGCTATGCGCACCTGGTACTTACCCGCATTTGGATTTTCCCATTCAACACTCCAAGAGCCATTACCGTTGGTTTGCGTCTTGGCGATGGTGCGCCATTTCCCACTTACGAAATGTTGAAGCTTAACTTCTGCGCCAAATTGGATAGGAGATACTCGGCCTTTAAATTCATAAGTGATTGGAGCAATTACTTTTGTCGGCCAATTAACTCGGGTTACTGAACTAAGTGGGCGTACTTCGGATTCTTCAGAACCTGGAATGGTCGTAGTTACTGGTTCAATTTTTGAAATGTAAGTGGACCTAACGCCAAGCATGCCGCGCAAGCCATCAGGAGTTACATCCTTGCCTGGTCCAACGCTTACAAGGTATACATTGCCAGCAGAATCTCGGATCTTTAATTCTTTAACGCCACCGCTTGCGTAGCTTGCGCTAACTTCGATCGCGGCAACATCAGGAATCTCAATCTTTTTTGCTTTTAGGTTCTTTACCAAAGTTTCTTGGCTAATGGAATCCACCCAGTTTGCATATGGATTGCGCACCCGTGGATCTTGTGACCACTTATCGTCAACGCTAACTAGCCATGAAATTGTTCCAGTGCCCCAGACTTCCGAGCGAGGCTGCGTCTTACCACCTGTCGATGAGGAGTAGAACCCGGAAATGATTTCGGAGCCATTCTTGATTACTTGACCCTGCGAAGCTTTCTGAGCCTGAGTAGTACCAGTTGTGCCAATAGTTTCGTTTACAGCTTGTTTCCACTTGTCACCGTAAGACGCAAATTCTTTACTAAATCCAGAAAAGACCTGTGAGCCATCAGTGGTATCTAGATTGCAATCACAATAAGACTGAGCCTTAAGTGATTTGATCAAAGCAAATGATCGGGCTGCGATGACTTGAGTTTTAAGGGCTTCAATGTGCCATGACGATGGCATTTCCCCAAGGCCATATAAATACTGATCAGAAAGCCGCAAGACATTTACAACATTTAAGTCAACCGTAGAATCCTTGGCACCAATTGATCCCGAAGTTAACTCTAGGTAACCGTAACGATATCTGTGTGGACATTTATCAAGCGCAGGTAAGGCATTGCGAATACAAAGAACGGTACCTAATTGAGTAATCGCCGCTTGCGCTGAACTACCAGAGCCCAAATTAACTAGTGAGTTTGTGTTGCTCCACTTAACTATTATTTTCGAACCCTGCGCAATTTTTTTATCACCCGAAGTAACTTTTGTCTCGGCTTTTCCAGCGACAGTAATGGTTTCAAAAACAATAGTTTTATTCACCGCAACAGTTGATTCTTGCTTCACGCCATCAACCCACAGCGTTAAAGTTCCACCCGAGCTCTTGTCAGGATTTTGCTCACCGCGGATTGCTACGTATTTTTTATCTTGCAGTAAGCCAACCCGCAAATTAGTGGGAGTATCAGCAACGGTAACTTTTGCGCCCTGGTAGTAGTGTTCGATAATTTCCGAAGCTTTTTTGCCATCAAGGGCCATCCCGTAAGCGCCGTATTGACTCATCCCGAGACCGTGACCCCAACCGGAGCCAGTCAAAGTGAACGAGGCAGGAACTGGATTTGGCGCATCAACTGCGCGCGCTGGAGCGGCCATGAAACTAAACGAAATTGCAATGGCGCAGCCCATCGCAATTAAAGGTTTAGTTCGTTTAACGCGCATGTCATAAATCCGGCATTGCAGGGAAGTGTGCCGAAACCGCCTTAGTTCAAAACTAACACGGAAAAATAGGGTTTTTTGGCATTGAAGTCTTGGTTAATCACGATTTTTGGCCAATTTACAATGAAACTCCCTGTGCCGAAGCCACAGTCGTCGTGACTTAACATAAGGAGAGCGCAATTGCGCGATTTTGCAAACAGCAATCGGGTTACAGCAAGGATTCATCTGTGGGTGTTCTAGACAAGATTCTTCGCGCTGGTGAAGGAAAAATTCTGCGCTCCCTTGAGTCATTAGCAGCTCAAGTCAACTTACTTGAAGAGCACTATGTTGCCTTAAGTGACGATGAGTTACGGAATTTAACAACTGACTTCAAGGCTCGAATTGCCGAAGGTGAAACTCTTGATGATTTGCTCCCAGAAGCTTTTGCCGCAGTCCGCGAAGCAAGTAAGCGCACATTAGGTCAGCGTCACTACGACGTTCAACTTATGGGTGGCGCGGCTTTGCACTTAGGCAACATTGCGGAAATGCGAACTGGTGAAGGTAAGACTCTGGTTTCAACTTTGCCGGCATACCTAAATGCACTTTCCGGTAAAGGTGTGCACGTTGTAACGGTTAACGATTACTTGGCCGCTCGTGACGCCCAGTGGATGGGACGAGTACATCGTTTTCTCGGACTGAGTGTTGGCACAATTTTGTCTCACATGGATCCAGAACAGCGAAGAGCTTCTTACGGCGCCGACATTACTTATGGCACAAATAATGAGTTCGGCTTTGATTATCTGCGCGACAACATGACGTTAAACCCAGCAGAGCGAGTACAGCGCGAATACAACTTCGCAATTGTCGATGAAGTTGACTCGATCTTGATTGACGAAGCCCGTACGCCACTTTTGATTAGTGGCCCGGCTGATGTTGCAACCAAGTGGTATGCCGAGTTTGCTCGA
>JBIIFI010000080.1:0-4943 GCA_044237405.1 Candidatus Nanopelagicales bacterium
ACCTGATTCGGTGTAGCCAACGATCGCGGCCCAATGATGCTCAACTTCACTTGTGATACCAAGGGATTGCAACTTAGTCGTTAAATAATCGCGCATTGCTTGAGTTGGTTCTGCGATATCGGTTGCTTCTTGAACCAGTGCGGTATCTCGACCACCACCAATTGCAATTCTTGCGTCAGGAAGTTGTTGCCAGTAGTCCCAACCTTGCCGCGTGTAAACCGCGTACTTCATCGCAACCGTTGGAGCTGGAGCAGTAGAAATCATCTGTAGTCGCGTGGCTTGCACTCGATTAGCAACTTCAGGTATTGCCTTACCGAGGTTTCCATCAATCGTGGCCAAGATATGAGGTGCGCGGATGCTGCCTTGCGCTGTTTTCACAATGCCAGATTGTAAATCGATTGCAGGTGAGTGAGTGAAAATCTGGGCTCCGGCAGCAGTTGCCTGATTGGCAAGCTGAACGGCTCGCTTGGCAGGATGAAAAGTTCCATCTGTAGGAATTAAAATTCCTTGTCCTTGCTCACCGTCATAATCGATCACAGGGTAGCCATCAGCAATCAGTGCGTCACGATGGGCAACAACATCTGCCATTTCGACGGGATCTTCACCAATGCGTAAGGCGCCAATTCGTGAGATCGACTCCGGCGTTGTACTTGCCATGCGATCCATTTCATCCAAAGTGTGTTGATACAGAGCCATGGCACGCTCGCGTCCCAAAGTCTGGCGAACGTTGTGATGGAAGTCAGCAATACCTGCCAAAAGTAATCCGCCATTTCGCCCAGCAGCGCCGGCTGCAATTCGATCCGCCTCAATGCCAATTACCTTTAGGCCACGCTCAGCCGCATGTAACAGTGCAGTCAAACCAGAACCACCAAGACCTACTACAACTAAGTCGGCTTCGAGGTTTTCGGAAAGCATAGGAAATTGTGGGCGATCCACCCCAATGTCCCAAACGATTCCCATGAATTACCTCTACCGATCATCAGTGCTGGTGTTGTGATTAGGTTTTTTCTCTCGCTAGTAACAGCATAGGAGTATGAGTTCATCAACCGAGAACCCCAAGTCAAATAGCGCTGAATCACAGGCACAAAGTGCAGCGACATTACGGGCTTTGCTAGATGGTGTTGAGCTGACTCCAGAACAAACTAGTGATGACATTGCGCCGACAACAAATCGAGATAAGGAATTGCTCGAGGATGTACCCCCGCATCATGGGAGCTAACAGCCGCAAGTGAAATTATGCAGCTGGCAATAACGCAACAGTAAATCCTTGCGAATTCATATTCCCGGCAATTGCAATCGCGGCAGCGGAATCAACAGCAACAATAATTCCATTCGAGGAATTACCAGCAGAAAACATGGAACTACCTGATGTTGCCGCGACCGAAAGAATTATTGCCTTTGATGCAACCAGAACACCTGTGTTGAAACCATCGTTAGAAACGGAATATATGTCCACATAAGAACCGCTCTGTAAAAGTGAAAAATTAGTACTGGCATTTACCGGTAACGAAATCGCAATGTGATCTGCTGGCAGTCCAGCAAGTAATCCCGAGCCAACAAGATCACTGGCACTGATCGGTTGATTAATTGCGAGCGGCCGGGCCAAAGTTTTGCCAACCAGTTGTTCTGGATCTGAGAGCACTGTTGACCAGAGTTCACTTTCCTGAACTAGCCCATATGAAAAGTCGCCAGTAGTTAATTTGCGCCCAACAGGTAAATCTTTGTTAGCGACTAGAACTGCGGTGCCCGGATCTGGCGTTAACGAGCTAACGATGATTGCCACGCCCAATCCAGCCAAAATCGCGGCTATTGAACGCCGGTAACGGACTAGCAAGGGATAGAACTTGCTCACATATTCGAGGTTTTTCATAGTTGTGCCACGATAAATGTTTTCTGGATTTCGCGACTTAATTTATCCACAGGTACGATATGACGGAACTGAGAGGAAATCATGCCTACCTATCAATACGTATGCGGTGAATGCGAAGCCCCGCTCGAGGTAGTCCAGTCATTTTCCGATGATGCTTTAACTACCTGCCCAGAGTGCAAGGCCGAAGCATTAAAAAAGGTTTACGGCTCAGTTGGCGTGGTTTTCAAAGGCTCTGGCTTTTATCGAAATGATTCCAAGGCATCTGCCACAACTCCGAGCACTTCGGATACAAAAACTACATCTAGCTCGACATCAACTTCTTCGTCGTCAACTTCTGCAACATCTACTTCGTCGTCACCAACACCAAGCGCGCCCGCTAGCACCCCAAGCGCAACTTAACTGTGATTCGTTTTGGAATCTATGCCGCGCTGGGTGCGGTACTCGGGTCCTTAGCGCGACTTCACATTTCCTACTTAATGCAAAGTCCTGCTGAATCTTCATTTCCCTGGGCGACCTTTACTGTCAATGTTGTTGGCGCTCTATTAATTGGTTTGATAGCGAGTAAACCGAGCATTATGAATAACGAAGCGCGACGATATTTTGTAGTAACTGGAGTGCTTGGTGGCTTTACAACTTTCTCAGCTATTGCAGTTGAAACTTTGCAACTATCAACTCACCCAATAATTTCCATCACATATGTAGTTGCCACATTTGCAGTAGGTATCGCTGCCACTCACATCGGTACTTTAGTGGGGGCGAGAAAATGAACTTAGTTCTTTTCATTTTTGCTGCAGCACTTGGTGGCTTCCTGAGATTCGCACTTGAGTATTACCTCCCACCGGTTGGAACTTCAGCATTTCCTCGGGCTACCTTAATTGTGAATATTGTTGGTGCCTTTTTATTGGGAGTTGTACTGGCGCTTCCGGGTGAATTACAAATTGTTTTGGGTGTTGGGCTTTGTGGTGCATTAACTACCTTCAGCGGAGTTAGTCTGCAACTTCATAGACGACTTAAGTCCCAAGCTTTTAGATCTGCATTGATATATTCGGTGGCCTTGGTAACAGGTGGTTTGATTGCTGCGGGAGCGGGCTTAATTATCGGTCAACTGGCTTTTGGTTAAGTCTGAATCCAAATAGCGTCTGAAGGCGTAACGATCACATCAATTGGCGCATCATGAGATTCACTTGGCACAGTTTCATCAACTTCATCGTCGAAAACTAAACAGATTCGCAGCGGCCCACCTTGACTATGTGGCAAGAGGTTTGCAAGCGCTCGGTCATAGTAACCAGCTCCTCGACCAAGTCGGGTTCCATCCAGACCAGCACGCAAGGCAGGAATGATTATTGCGCTCG
The DNA here is from genome assembly GCA_044237405.1 of Candidatus Nanopelagicales bacterium. Taxonomy (GTDB): domain Bacteria; phylum Actinomycetota; class Actinomycetes; order S36-B12; family UBA5976; genus UBA5976. The sequence continues at coordinate 3,223 of JBIIFI010000080.1, forward strand.
CAGTGCTCAAGTCGATTTGCGAAATAGCAGGTTCTGAAATTCCGTATGAGTTTTGAGTTAAGGAATCGTCGTCGAAACCCCACGCCAAAGTGTTTCCTGCTTGCATTACTGGAAGCGCAACAGTTTTCCCTAGTTGAGTTAACTGGCTTCTTAATTTTGAAGTTGGTGGTTCAGTAGCCATTGAAACAAAACAAGTCACGAATGAACCGGGGCAGAGCTGGCTCCAATCATGAGTGGCGATCGCGTTCCCAGCAGCAAATAGTTCACTCGAATCTCGCGCAGATCTGGTCGCAATTGATTGCTGACGGGCTGTGTCTTTGGAACGACTTACCATGCCTTAACCGTATTGCCAGTAAAGTCGTCCTATGAGCAATAGGGGCAGTATTCATAAAGCAGTGATTCCAGTTGCCGGATTGGGCACCAGATTTCTGCCTGCCACCAAAGCCACCCCCAAGGAAATGCTGCCGGTGGTTGATAAACCAGCAATTCAATATGTTGTTGAAGAAGCGGTGGCTGCCGGAATACACGATGTGCTGTTCGTAACTGGCCGCAACAAAGATTCACTTGAAAATCATTTTGATCGCTCACCAAACTTGGAACGAACCTTGGCTGAGCGCGGCGATTTTGAAATGCAAGGCAAGATTGCTGAGCTCGCTGACTTAGCTGCTATGCACTATGTGCGACAAGGTGTGCCAATGGGATTAGGCCATGCCGTAAGCATGGCCAAAGAACACGTCGGCAGTGAACCCTTCGCAGTTTTGCTCGGCGATGATTTAGTTGATGCCAGCACCCCAGTATTGCCAGACATGTTTGCCGCGCAACAAAAATTTGGGGGCAGCATCCTGGCGTTGATGGAAGTGCCTGCAGACCAGATACATCTATATGGCTGTGCAGCAGTTGTTGAAACGGATACACCCGATGTAGTTCGAGTCACGCAATTAGTCGAAAAGCCGGCCGCCGGAACTGCGCCAAGCAACTTGGCCGTAATTGGTCGATATGTAATTGATCCAGCAATTTTTGGTCTGTTGGAAAATTTAGCTCCTGGGCGGGGAGGCGAAATTCAGTTAACAGACGCTTTAGCTGCGCTAATTGATACGCCAGCTGATTCAGGTGGCGGAGTACACGCTGTCATCTTCCGAGGTAAGCGCTACGACACGGGTGACAAACTTTCATACTTGAAGAGCGTCGTTTCAATTGCATTAGATCGGGATGATCTAGGTCCTGATTTGCGAGCCTGGTTAACTTCATACCTGGCGGGCGGAAATTAATGCGCTCTGTTGAGGAGCACCTAGAAATCGTTCTAGCCAACGTTCTTCCGTTGGAATCTCTTGAGGTTGGATTACTAGGATCCGTTGGCTGCGTGTTAGCCGAGAAGGTAACTACTGCAGACGATGAAACTGAACATGTTTTATTGCCGCAAGGCACTTCAATTGGCGCCAGACACATTGCACTTCTGGCAGCAGCGAATCTAGGTCGCGTATGGGTCCATCCAAAACCAAGAGTTGTAATTTTGACTGTGGGTAGCGATTTGGCTGATCCTGGCACTAATGAAGATTTGCGACCAGATATTAATGGAATCGCACTTACAGCTGCCGCCTCAGCTCTAGGTGCGATGACTTTTCGAGTCGGACCACTGCAAAGCGATCCAGATCTCATTCGCGCCACAATTGAAGATCAATTAGTTCGCGCCGATGTAATTATTACTGCGTGTGGAATGAACT
>JBIIFI010000082.1:0-4918 GCA_044237405.1 Candidatus Nanopelagicales bacterium
AACCAAGAGTGGTACGAGCAAAGTGTTCAAGAATGTGCAGCTAGTAATCCAAGTTGGTGGGTTATGACCACACTTAACACTGTTCAAGACTTGGATGTGATGCGTGAAGTTATTACCGGTGATGACGAGCTGAACTTTGTGGGCATGTCATACGGAACCACATTGGCTGTGGAATACATCCGAGCATTTCCAGAAAATGCCGGTCGAATTGTGCTCGACAGTGTGACCTCCAACGATGATGAAGAAATTAACGTAGCCGAAGCCGAAGGCGGCTATAAGGCAATGGTGGCACTATTTGAAATGTGTGCAAAGGACCGCAAATGTCCAGGGGATAGCGTGAGCGAGGTCGAAGATCTTATTTTTAAGGCCCAAGACAAAGCTAACGCAGGTGATTTGATGGGTTCTGCAAAAGTCTTGTCCAGTGCAGGCGCCGAAGGTGAATTCATTCCAACTGATGACGAATTGATTTACTATGGCGTATTTGCATTGACATATAGAGCAACCAAGGACGCCTATCCTGACTTCTCAAGTGCGATGCAGTCACTAGTGGATGGGGATGCTTGGGAGTTTGAGTACCACGCACTCAACTACCTGGGCTGGACCGCTGATGAAGATAACGAATGGACTAGAGATAACTCCTCAGACCTACTTAACATTGTCAACTGTCTTGATATGGATTCTCGGGAATTAAGAACTGAGTCTGAGATTGCAGCCGATGAAAAGATTTACGCCGACGCCGATCCGTTTTGGGCAAAGTTCTATAGCGCTGACTCAGGTTATGTATATCAAAATGAGCGGGCGGGGTGTGAATGGTCTTGGCTAGCTTTTGACGATCCAAAGATTCCAGACCCACCTGCGTTGATGGCATCACCAGTTAACGAGTCAGATGAGACATTCCTAGTAATTGGTTCAAAACTAGATAATGTGACGCCAATTGAAAATGCTCAAGATACGGCAAAGTCATTGAATTCTCGATTACTCACCTATGAGGGCTCTGGCCACGCACCATCATTTGGTGGAATCGAGTGCATTGATGATGCAGTGGCTAAGTATCTAGTCGAGGGCTACTTACCTGAGTCCGATATTGTTTGCGCTGCTGAGTGACGCATACGAGCGGCTAGCTCAGTCGCTAACTCTTAGTAACAGAATGGGATTTGGCAACTGAGAACAGGGGAATCATTCCAAGTAACGGAATAAGCGCCCAAAGCCCACGCCACATAATTCGACCTGAAGTATGTGACATTCGCATCCAATATAGAGATTGCAGAATCAGTGTTACCGGCAGCCATATTTTCCATGGCAGCACAAATTGATTCGTCTCTTCTGCTGATAGGGCCAATACAAACATTCCAACTACAGCAAAAGCCAATCCACCGATTGCCAGTGGAAGCAAGAGCCAAATACCGATAAAGGTTGGAACGGAGGAAACTTCGTCAGCCTTTTTTGGGGTTAGCCGTAACTTGTTAAGGTCCTTTGCGTTTGCCGTTTCGTCAATCCCTGATGTCATGATGAACTCCTATTCAAACCAGGTGTTGTTGATGAAAAATGCCCCAGCCACCAAAGAGACATAACTAATTACTATTGCCCATCGAGCTAACCCGATACCACGCTGTGGCTCATCGCCACTTATCACTTGGTCATAGGACATGTGACCAAGAATGTTTGCTGGAATTGAGGTAAGAGGTAACCACGATAATGAGAAAGCAAGTACCGATAAAGAATTAACCGGTGATGAGGTGGTAGCAAGTGATTTTGTAGTTTTAGCGTCTGCGAAACTTCCTAGCGACCACCAGAGCGCAACTAGCAAAATCAGGGCTGAGACACCTGCAGCACTCGCGTTAAATCCAAATGGATTAAATGCGTCATATGCCTGTCCGGCTGGATTCACTTCAGTTTGGCTACCGTCATATAGATAAACGTAATTTGCGCTTGATCCTTCCGGGAATAGATCCGATAGGAAATTCATCAAGTTAGGAATGACTAAAAATGTCGCGACCAAACCAGATGCTGAACCAATCGCAGTTATTCCACCCTGTCGCATTGCCAAGGCCACCCAAATAATTAATGGAATAGCCCAGACCATAAACCAGACTTGAGTTGTGAAAAGACCGCTGCCAAACAGCTCTAATGTGAAAAATGACCCGAAAACTCTGTTAGTCACCGAAGTAAGTACTGCTACAAACAACAAAGTAGTCAAGAAAGTCATGTCAATTGTGAAACTAGCTTTTTGTGCTGGGGCTAGTAGCAAGCCTCGCAAGCTAAGTGCAAGGAATACGGTAGCAACCAATACGGCTAGCGCACCAAACCAAAGTAATAGATCGCCCACCCAAACCGCGACAAGAGTTTCCTCCGCTATTGCCCTTAACCAGACAATATCTGTATCCCCAGAAGAATCAATCCAGACCAAATGGCTCCAGTTAGAAGCACCTGGCAACCAAAGGTAAAGGTTTGGCAGGGCATTGTGCAGCAGTAGCACGACTCCGGCTGAAGCAAGACCAAGCTGCATCTTTGCGCGCGCGATCAAGGCGGAAGTGAGAATAATAACTGGAATCAACCACGGGATGATCTGGATCCAGCCGTCATATGGACCACCGCCCATAGAACCTGCAACTATGTGCAGAATCTGGCCAGCGAGCAAGATAACGGAGGCTACTAACAGTCCGATAAGACTCAAGAAAAGATAATTCACTTTGCGTGCCGTAGGTTGTTCAAACCTATGGGTCATTGGTTGATCAATCATGCTTCAAGTGTCACTGCCAAACATATGACTGTCAAGCATATTTAGGGTTCTGATTGATGCCTTTAAACATCAACTAAATCCACTGCTAGAAATTAAGAATGCCACCCATCTTCAAGACGGGTGGCATTCTTGCGTTGTTCAAGTTATGCGACGTTAACGTTGTTCTTGGCTGCGAAAGTTGCATCATCCTGAGTTAGGTAGATGATTCCTTCGATTAGGCCAATGATGCCCGGAATGAATGTCCAGCAAAGCAACAGGTAAACAAGGCCAAGGCCAGTCTTACCTAAGTAGAATTTGTGGATACCTAGTCCGCCAAGCAGAATTCCTAAAATGCCTGCAGTTACGCGGGACTTAGCTGGACCTGCGTGTCCACTTGGTGCTGTAGTCATTGTGTCTCCAATCTAGGTCGGCCTTACGACCGATTAACAACAAATGCTATGGCAATCAGAGTCAATTAAGTGTGTCAAATTGCGGAAAAGCAACAATTATTTGCAATAGTGGCCAAAGAAACACCAAACACGGGGTATACCAGGGAAATTATTGTTGCCGAGCATTCGACTTTAAGAGAATAAACACTGCATCATGATATGTTTAATTGATAAGAATTTCATGATTGGAGCCACTAATGCCTAAATCATTGCGCCTGTCCTTGCTCATAGTTGCTGCAGTGCTTGGCGTTCTACAACTAAGACTTTTGGCCTTTATTCCAGATGTCTTAGCGAACAACACTGGTGTAACCGTGGGGCTCTATTTGGCGAGCTACCTTGCAGCTGCGTTAGCAGCAATCGTAGGTATCGTAGCCGCCGTGCTATCAAATTCTCAAACTCTTTGCCGTGTACTTGCCGGGGTCTCTGCAGTGGTCGCTTTTGGGGGAATCATTCTTGCCGCGATTGGGGATGTAATAAATGAATACTTGACATTTTTTGCAAGTATTCGATTCTCGACTGGACTCATGAACGCAGACGCCTATACCTCAGCATCGGTAAAGTGGATTCTTTTTGCCGGCTTGCTCGCAATCATTCTGTGGGCAGTTTGCGCGATTGTGCCAGGCAGCAAGAATGTTGACGCAGGTGCAAATTCATTTGCCCCACCGGTTAACTCTCAACCTCAAACTTTCACTGCGCCTCAGGCAACTCAAATCCCAACTTCCGTAGCAACCCCAGCGCCTGTCGCGACGAAACAGTTTTGTTCAGGTTGCGGAGCTGCTGTCACAGGTTCTGGAAAGTTCTGCTCAAGTTGTGGAGCTTCGGTCTAGGTTCGCAGACCGCGAATCGCATCGCGAGCTAGCTTTGACATATTTCGGGACATCTTTTGTCTCGAAAACAAGGACCGACAAAAGCAATTAATTGACTCTTCCCAAAAGGCGAACCACCCCTTACCCTTGTTAGCAACAAGGAGTGGACTTGGACTTTAAAGAAGATCAGCTGGCCATCGAGGCACACGTTCGGATGCGCTGTGGTTGGCGTGACATGGATGAGATCTCCGAAGAAGAGTATCTGGAATACGCCATCGAATACATGCAAGAGAATCCGTTTGCTGATGCACCCGTAATGTTGCCACGAGAATCACTTTCTTATGATCGGCTCTCAGGGGAGTTCACTTACTGGAAGCGAATCCCAAGAACAAATTTCTATTGGGAGCCAGGGCAGTTTTGGTACGGCATGCGGATGTCGCTTTGGTGCAACTATGTTCGGGTTGGCCATTTCCGGATGAGACTTAGATCGCTGGCTGAGTATTTCGGTCTAGTCGATCCGGCTTACGAAGACTAGAGCTGATGACAAATTTCCCCGAGTTCACGGTTGTGGATCTGACGCTTCCGTTAGGTCCCAACACTGTAATGTGGCCAGAAACTTCCGCACCTTCTGCGCAGGTTGTCGAAACTGTAAAGCACGATGGCAACTACGCACGACTTGTGCAGTTTTTCGAACACAGTGGCACACATGTAGATGCACCAAATCATTTTGTTGAGGGTGGTCAAGCAGTTAGTGATCTGCCACTACAGACTTTGATTAGTCCAGCAGTTGTAATTGATGCATCGGCCCAAATCAATGGCGATGGCGATGCAGTTTTGGAATTGGCAACGGTGAAAGCTTGGGAAGAAAAGCACGGCGTGATTCCAGCAGGCTGCGTGGTTTTGCTTCGCACTGGTTGGGAGGATCTTTATGATCAGCCTGATCG
>JBIIFI010000081.1:0-4918 GCA_044237405.1 Candidatus Nanopelagicales bacterium
TGCGCTGATCCATGTCGGTATAAATAAGGTGTACTTCACAACCACCACCCTTTAACTTAGAACCATGGGCCAGTCGCCAAAGTTTCATAGCTGGCGAATTTCTAGTGAACACAAACATGTTTACATGAATCTTGGTTCGCTTATATTGACCGTCTTCAAAGTAAATGCACTTTACATTGCTAAATACTTGTGTGATGTTATCGGTTGCGCCGCCGCTACCCAATCGTGGGAAGGTGGTGTAAGTAGTAGTTTTGCTTTTGCTCTTGAGAATTAAGTAAGAATCAGCCTTAGTTTTACCTTTGGTTTTTGCTGAGGTTGCTAGCTTTTTGTAATAACTACCCAGAGAGTCAAACAACTTATCGTCGTTAACCATAATTGATGTGTTGTTAAATCCAGCTACGGCTTGGGCATAAGTTGGATTGATTGAAGATATTCCAACCACGCTGTCGCCATTAACTAATTCCGAGAACATAAAGAATTTTGAGTGCAGCGCTGGATACTCACCTTCAGACTCGTCTGGAAACTTCAATCCAGGAGGCGCTTTAGGTGTCAGGCAGCCCGATCGGCAATATGAGACCCAACTACCCGAACCTCCGCTAGCGGTCGCAGAACCTATTGTCCCGCCAATCTCTCGCTTTAATGTTGTGTAAGCAGTAAAGGAAACAGAATTTGGCTTAACTGCGTGACTGTTTAGTAGCACCCGAACATTTACCCCGGCTCTATCGGCCTGGATCAAGTGATTGACAAAGTTTTCATCTGTCATTGAAAACCAGCTCATGGCTATATATGAACCTGGCGCGGCGCAATCAATTAAGCGAATAATCTCGTTGGTAATTGCGTACTTAGTTGCCTTGTATCTGGGGTCATTAAATACCACACCAGATTTAGTTTCGGCCTTGGCTTTTGTGCAAGAGCGCTTAAGGTTCACGTTTACATAGAAAATTGCCGCAGAAACCGGTTTTGTCAGAATAGGTTTCCCCTTGCTATCAAGTTCGTATACTTGCTGATCTGCCTTGTCTCGCGCTAATGAAGTTTGCCCATACGAATCAGTAGCCACCACATCGAAGGAAGCCCCAAATTTGCTGCTATCGATGGGTGAAATCCAATTGGTCTGTGGATTAAATTGATACGAAACCAAGTCAGGGCGCAATGAAGTCGTACTGCCAGATTTTGCTTTCTTCAGGTTGCTTACTTTGTAAGTTAATGACCCGTACCCAGCAGCAGCCTTACATCCACCTTCACGCTCGGTGTCGTAGGCAAGCGGAATAATTACAGATGTATTTTTGATAGTGGTAGCAGTAAATGATCTACAGATTGGTCTGGATGCAACTTTAACTTCCAGTGGAATCTCGTATTCGATGGTGTCCAGATATTCAAATTCCGGTTGAGTGGGGTCGATATACCTATGAGTTGCTAAAACCTTAAGAACACCAGTTTGCACAGTTTGATCTGCCGACACAGTCAAAACATCGACAGCATTTTCCGTGCTCAAAGCTGCCGAAATTCCGATAGGTGTTTCGCCTAGCTCGTAGGTAATCGAAGTTGCCGGAGTCAACGGAAATGGAGTCGGTGTTGTAGTTGGTGTGGTGCTAGGAAGTGGGCTTGGCGTGACAACTGGTGGCGACAGCTCATCTGGCACATAGCTCACACAGGAAAGTAAGTCAGCAAGCGAGTATTTACGAGCGGGTCCATTTGCGAGCGAAGTTGCGCCTGCAATTAGATAAATCTGATTACTGCCTGAGACTGCGCAGTCTGGACCGTAATCCCCAAGTGGGACGACTGCGCTACTCAATGAGTTATTTTGGCTAGAACTTGCGGCCACCGCTTTTGCGGGAGCTTCACTTGCCTGCACTAGTGAGCCAATTAGGAGAGCAAAAATGGTGCCGCTAGTTAGCGTCAAATTCTTAAATTTGCTCAACTTGTGCTCCGCCCTCCCGCTAGTAACTACCTATTAATAGTAACTCAGGCGCAAGGCGCATTTACCTGGCTAGCGCCTTAAAGTAATGGGTTTATTGCATATTTTTCGGTCCCTAGACCCGTTGTGTAAACACCTTCTGAGAAAGCCACATATCATGTGCATATGCCAAGGATTGTCTTACCCGCCACAGCGTTTTTGTTGTTCAGTGCATTGCTGGGACAGCCCGTGATTGCCACCGAGACTGCTGTTGCCAATAAGTATCGTTCCTGCAGCTATCCAAAAAGCAAGCCAAGCGAATACAAGCCAAATTCCAAATCCTGGAAAGCGCAAGGCTTCAAGCAGGCAGTTAGAGGTATTGATATCTCAGTTTGGCAGCACCCTGACGGCAAGGCAATTGACTTCGCGCAACTTAAATCCGAATACGACATCTCATTTGTAATCATTAAGGGCTCTGATGGCGGGACTCGGGGTAACGATAATGCCAAAACCTGGTTCCCAATCGATAGTGCTGGTGCTAGAGCGCAAGGTTTAGTTGTGGGCGCTTATCACTATGCCTTGCCGGGAAACCTGGATCGCAACACAATCACTGATGCCAAGCTACAGGCGCAGCGTGCAGTACTTCAGGCAGAAGGTGCAAAAGTGGGTGACTTACCTTTAACACTTGATTTGGAAGAACTGCCGTGCGGTTGGACTATTACTCGACTCGCAAAGTGGACATTAGCATTCTTAGAAGAAGTTGAGTTGCTAACTGGGCGAGTCCCGATGATTTATGTAAATGGAACATTTGTCGCGCGAATGCAAGATGCGGGAGTAGATCTTTCTCGCTATCCACTTTGGATAGCCAAGTGGGGTCCAAAGTTAGGAACTGATCCAAAAGAGAATCGAATCTGGAACAACAATTGGACGATATGGCAATTCACTGCAGATGGAAAAATCTCTGCGGTACCTTCCGGTAGCACTGACTTGAATGTGTTTAACGGAACTAAGGCCGAGTTTGAAGCTTTCGTTAGCCGTTAGGCGAAAGCTGCTTCCAAAGCAACTTCGACCATTGCTTTGAATCCAGTTTCCCGCTCCTCGGACGAAGTTTTTTCGTGCGTGCGAATCATGTCACTCACTGTGCAAATAGCAAGCGCCCGACGGCCGTACTTGGCTGCAATTGTGTAAAGCCCACTTGCTTCCATTTCAACCCCAAGCACGCCATGGGCTTCCAAAATATCCAGCGCGTCACTGTCGTCATAAAACAGATCCATCGACGCAATGCCACCTACGTGATAAGTAACTCCGTGTGCTTGCGCCGCATCTACTGCAGCTTTTAACAAGTCATAATTCGCGATCGGTGCAAAATCCAATCCGCCAGTTGCGCGTCGGTTAGTACCAGAATCAGTTGAAGCAGCCATGCCGATAATGACATCACGCAACTGAGTTTTACCAAGGCCGCCACATGTGCCAATCCGAATTGCGGTTTGAACATCAAAATCTTTAAACAACTCGGTGACGTAAATCGAAATAGATGGAATTCCCATACCAGTGCCTTGAACTGAAACGCGGTTGCCCTTGTAGGTTCCGGTGTAGCCAAACATGTTGCGCACACTGTTGTATTGGACTGCGTTTTCCAACATATTTTCGGCTACCCATTTAGCGCGTAATGGATCTCCAGGCAGCAGGATTGTTTCAGCAATGTCGCCTTTGTTGGCTCCGATATGTACAGTCATGCCCCTAATCTACTTGGCTGGTCTAATAAGGTTGCGGTACGTCCCAACTTCAGGAGTGCGACATGGCAGCCCAGCACGCAATATTTAATGCCCGAATCAACACCCAAGATCCGAGCTCACCGCAGGCTGCCGCAATTGCCTGGCAGGACGATCAAATTGTCGCAATTGGCTCAGATGACCAAGTACGCGAAGCCTGTGACGGCAAAACCCAAAACATCGATGCGCATGGCGCTGCAATAACTCCGGGAATAGTGGATGGTCATCAACACTTATTTCATGGCGCCGAATTTGCCCAAGGACTAGACCTTGATCGCGTAGCGAATCTGACAGATTTGCGCACTGCAATCGCGGCTGAACGAAAGCGTATTGGCCCAGGGAAGTGGCTTATGGGTTTTGCTTTGGAGTACTCCGCAATTGGAGGCAAGTATCACCATTCGTTACTTGATGACGCCGCTGGTGATGGACCAATGTTTTTATATACCCTTGATGTTCACACGGGAATGGTTAATGCCGAAGCAATGAAAATTGCTGGTCTAACTGGTCCAATGCGCGTTGCTGATAATTCGATTGTGGTTGTTGACGAAAACGACAAACCAACTGGAGAGTTACAGGAAATGGCGGCAATGCAGATTGTCCTAAAGCATGCTCCTGCCGCAACTAGGTCTGATCGCATGGATTGGTATGCCGAAGCTATTCGTCGACAAAATGCCGTTGGAATTACCGAAGTTCATCTTATGGATGGCAACGTCGAAACCGTCAGTGTTATGCGGGAACTAGAAGACCAAGCAAACTTAAAGTTACGCATTTTGTTACATCACTTTGTTTACCCATATACATCAGTCGAAGAAGTCGAAGCCATGATGCAAACCAAAAATCTAAAGGGTAAGCGCTGGCAGGCCGATGGCGTGAAGTTCATGCTCGACGGTGTTATTGATACCGGTACCGCATGGCTAGAACATCCAGATTCCCAAGGAGCTGGCACCGAACCAATGTGGCCAGAACTTGGTCTATATCACAAGCGAGCTCGCGACTTTCACGATGCTGGATTTCGAATCGCAACTCATGCAATTGGTGATCGCGCCGTACGCGAAGTCTTAGATGTTTACGAAGGATTGCCAGGTGGCTCAAATGGCCGTCATCGTATTGAACATATTGAAACTTCACCGGATCACACGGTTTCTCGATTCAATCCCTTGCGAGTTACCGCTTCGATGCAACCAGTCCACGTTCGATGGCTTGAATATGACTTAAGCGACCCTTGGTCCCAGCGCCTTGATGCAACCCAATG
>JBIIFI010000083.1:0-4886 GCA_044237405.1 Candidatus Nanopelagicales bacterium
TGTTCATGAAGCGACTTCATACCGACTTTTCCGAAGCGTAGGAGTAGCTGCCCCTCGTGTTGGCTATGTGCGCGTTTACATGAACTGCGCGCAGGATATGAATCCTGAACCAGGATCAACATGCATCGATTACGGGCTGCATCCACACATTGAGACTATGGATGACGTTGCCTTAGCCCGATGGGTAAAGTCAACAAAAAATCTTTACGAAGGTGGAACTCCCTACTTTCCAGATACCTATGAAGGTGCTGTCCTGCAGACAGATTTAGGCAATGAAAATGACAAGCGAGATTTCAACGAACTGGTCAGAATCAATCAACTCGATGGCGCTGCTTGGTACAACGGAATGCTCAAGCGAACTGACCTAAAACAAATGACGTTGGCATGGGCTACCGAAATGTATGTTGGCCATTGGGATGGTTACACCGCAAATAACAACAATTTTTACCTCCATAGCGATGCAACCGGTAAGTTTCGAATGTTTCCTTGGGGAACCGATCAAACCTGGGGCGGACTGCAGGATTTGTATGTGGATGATGGCTGGGGACCAAGCCTTATGGTCGCGAAGTGTTTGAGCTATTCACCGTGTAGGGCAATGTACACCGATTCACTTACTTATGTTTGGTACAAGGCACAGTACATCGGTTTAGATAGCATGCCTCGTGACATTTATGATGGAATTTTGGCAAGCAGTATGGGTCCCCACACAGATCCATACATTAGTTGCGACAAAGATTGTTCTGATTATCATGTTGAAGCCATGTCATATTTCATGAACTATCGCATCTCTCAAGTAGCTGCTATTGCTAAACCATTGGCGCTAACTAAACCAACGCTATCGACCAAGCTATCATCACGAACTATTTCATTATCTTGGGCAGCTAGAAAAGTTCCCGGCGTTTCAATTACACGTTACCAATTGCAACGATCAACGAACGGAACAACCTGGTCGAATTTGACACCAACTTCCGCGACGAAAACCGTTATTAAGAAAGTTAAACCTGGCGCTATCTCCTACTATCGAGTGCGAGTAATAACAAGCGTCGGAACAACTCCATGGTCGACTGCTGTTCGTGTAAAAGCGAAATAGCAGACGAATCTACAGATAAGGAATAGTAATGGAACTTCAACAGGTAGCTGATCTGGGACTCATTATCCCTCGCTTGATTCTCGACTTCGTTGCCATCAGCATCTTGTTGCTTGGCTTGTACTTCCGCAACTACCGGCGACCTGACCTGGTTGCAGTTTTTCTTGCTTGCAACGTTGGCCTGTTTTCAGTTTTAACCACGCTTTCGTTTAGTCCAATTTCCTCGGCTGTTGGCTTTGCTCTATTTGGCGTACTTTCGATTATTCGTCTTCGAAGTTTTGAGTTTCTGCCCACTCAGATTGCGTATTTCTTTATTTCTCTAGCCATTGCCTTGATTTGTGCAACAGATCTTGCCGGGCTGTTACTCCCCTTCATCCTGGTTGTATTCATGATTATTGCTATGGCACTAGTTGATAGCAAAAAGTTTCGTTCGTCTACTGAAAGTTCAGTGATCGTTGTTGATACCGCAATTCCGGATCCGGCAGAGCTAGAGGGGCACCTAAGTAAGTTACTCAATGCCGACATCATCCACATGAAGATTACTGGGGTGAATTTACTTCAAGAAACCACTACTGTCGACGTAACATTCCGCCGAATTTCAAAGTAATGCCAGCACCGCTTAACGCTCTGACGTCATTTCCTTCGCTGTCGCTGGCGGATCTAGACGCGACATGGAGCATGACACGTCGCTATGACACCAAATTCATTATGGAACGCAGTGCCATTGACCAGTTCCTGGCCCAGACATCCACAAACTTCGCGGTACTTGAGATTGCTGATCAAAGTGCGTTCACTTATCGCACGACATATTTTGATACTCCTGAACTGCTCCTTCACCGTGATCACGCACAGGGACGCAGTCGCAGAATCAAAATTCGAGCGCGACACTACGTTGAATCGAATCGAACGCGACTTGAAGTGAAAGCCAAACTCGGTAATGGACAAACCCACAAAACGCTTTTTGAAGGTCGCTCATCGGTTGGCCCGGCGGAGATTTCACTAATCGATACGGCAATAGCTCAAATTTACCCAACGGCACGTTATTTCAAATTGGCTTCCCATTTGACTCAATCCGCAGTCACTACGTTTAATCGATCAACGCTCATTAATCGAGACAGCGTTGAACGAATGACCATAGATTCATCTTTGGTACTTGATTCAAATGCAAAACAAGTAGCACTATCTCCTGAACTAGTTCTGGTGGAGGTTAAGTCAATTCATCCGATTTCAGATACAGCTCGTCAACTTCGGAGACTAGGTTTTCACCCTACTTCGTTTAGCAAATACTGTGCTGGCATCGAAGCAACAAGAGATATTCGGCCCAGAATTCATAGCACAAGCTCAATTTCAAGCAAATTGCACTTAGTTTCCTAGCGAGAAAGAACCTTCACGGTAATTGTCGTCGTAGTCGAGCCAAAAGAATTGGTCATCACTACCGAAGGTTTGAAGGTTCCAGTCTTTGAAGTGCTAACGGTAATCACGCCTTTGGAAGTGATTGTCACGCCAGCTAATTTCTTTGCCAATTTGTAAGTTGGAGCATTCCGGGCACTCAAAGTGAATTTGCAAGCCTTACCCTTTACGCACTCCTTGGTTTTTCCACTAGTCATAATCGGCTTAACTCCATAATTAGCTGATTGTTTTGTCGGAGAAGTTTGGCTAAATCCTCCGGTTAAATCGGGCAAGCGACCATAGGAAGTCTTGGGTGCAATTAAGGGAACACTCACTGAGTCAACTTCGGCAATTGTGGATCCGTTTTGGTAACCAATCTTTATAGTTCCTCCCTTGAGGCAATCTATGCCAAAGCCAAGGCGCTTGTTTCCAGTTCCACTCTGCTGAACAACTAAACGACCCTTTGCTGGTATGCGAGTTCCAGCAGGAAATGTATAGACATGCCCAGGTGCTGTTGAATCTAGTGCTTTATCAGAAAGAAACCAGCCAGAGATATTGATTGACTTAGTCGTTCGATTCCCAATTTCAATCCAGTCATTTCCACGGCAATCAATTTCATTAATCACAATCGTGGTACTGGCCGCTTGCGCAGGATTTGCAACTAATGATATTGGGAAAACAACTACCATCGCCATAACTAGTCGGACCAGTAGCAGTTTCATCGTTTCTCCATCAATTGCAAGAGTTCCAGCCTAACTTGCAAAACGACTGGAATCATCAAATTGATTAAAGTTTTTATGGAGAAAAACGACTGAGTCCATTCGTGGCCAGAATCCGAACAGTATTCAGTTCAGCGCGCTAAGAAAGATCAAGGGTGATGCCAAAGGCGACCATCGCGATTGCGATGCCAGCAGACCATATAAGGGTGCTCGCAATAATGAGCACTGACGCTCGACCTGGCTTAACCCCTGCTGCCACGGATGCCATCGCCGCAATCTGGGTGCCGATGAATGCAGGAGCAGCAAACGCCATTGCATAAATTCCGTACTTATCAAAAGTACGGACAGCTTTCTCAAACCTTGGCGATTCACCAGTCTTTCCCTTAGCCTCACGTCGCCTTATCATTCGGCTACGGATATTCGAACTGAGAAAAGCAAAAACAAGAATTGCGATCGCATCGCCAGCAGTAGCAAGAATTACGGTAAGAGTTGGGTTCAATCCAAATGCAATTGCAATTGGCACCATCACTACCGCGTCTACGAGTGGAACTGCTGTTGCAAAAAACACGCCGAGAAGGCCCCACTGTTCGATGTATTCCATTATTGGATGTCCTTTTCCCTATCGATCTTTTGTCAAAGTGTTAACGAGTTTTTCTAGAGGTCCCTGCTTGTATTTCTTGAGCCAGATATTTGCTAAGTAAACAAGGATTCCCCAAATTCCAAACGCCAGGATTAGCACCTGCCAAGTTTGTAGATCTTGAAACAGTCCTAATCCCCATGGACCAAAGATCAACGACGTAATCACTGATTGTGAAATGTAGACCGTTAAGGACATTTGTCCGGCTGGCTTCATCCAAGACACAGTATGCGGTTTCTCTTCTACTAGCTTTCGAATAACACCAACGAAAAACATCGACAAAAGTGGCGCGGCAATGAGTGACGCGGCCAGTGCAAAGAAATACGTCGCTTCTGAAGGATCTGCGGACTGTTCGTTCTGCACTAAGGCAAGAGCGGCAAGAATCTGAATTGGAGCTCCAAGCAACAAGCCTCGCTTGATTAGCTTAGAGTTCTGATTTACATCAATCGGTGAAGACAAAAATTGGGTTCTTGCCATTCGTAATCCAAGCAAGAACGCAGCAAAAGCAAACCCGCCCTGGAGGAATATTCCGGTTGAAATGCCATAGACCCAAAGCTCTAATCGCGCAGGTATTGCCTCGATGAATGTGCCGCTCACTAGCAGTTCATCGAGCCTTGACTCCAATGTTGTCTGCAAAGCCTCTTCAGGCAAAAACTGCTCGGCAAGAAACAATAAAGCCGCAAAAGCCAGAAGGATTGCCGATGTTGCTAGGAAAATAATGCGAGTCCAGATTTTAAGGGTTCTGTCAGACCGGAAAAAGAATGGAATTAGTAAGAGGCCAAAGATTCCATACATGAAGATGATGTCTCCATGCCACAAAAATGAAAAGTGCAGAACACCCAGTGTCATGAGGACTAAGCAACGCTTCACCCAACGTGCCCGATTAGCGCGATCACCCTTGATTATGTAGTTGGAGCTGTAGCCAAACAAGAACGAAAAGATCAAATAGAACTTGCCCGTAAAGATCGTGGCAATTATAAAAGTTGCAGATCCATTTGCTAAACCTTGAACCCATTCACCGCGGGCCCCTTCACCACTATTGAGGGCCATGAAT
>JBIIFI010000084.1:0-4847 GCA_044237405.1 Candidatus Nanopelagicales bacterium
CCACGAGCTTGTTCTGGAGATAAGTACTGCGCAGTACCCATGACTGCACTAGTTGCAGTTACTGAAGTTGCGGCATCACTCATGGCGCGAGCAATACCAAAGTCCATAACCTTGGCATCGCCATTAGCGTTGATCATGATATTCGCAGGCTTGATATCGCGATGCACAATGCCATGACGATGCGCATAATCAAGCGCTGCGAGAACGCCAGCGATAACTTCCAGTGCGCGCTCAGGCAAAATCCGCGGACCGTTGTTTAGCATGTGGCGCAAGGTAACGCCATCTACATATTCCATAACAATGTAGGGAACGCTTAATTCATTAACTCCGTCATTGATTAAATCTTCACCAGTGTCATAAATTGCCACGATATTCGGGTGATTAAGGCCAGCAGCAGACTGTGCCTCGCGCCTAAACCGTTCTTGAAACATCGGATCACGCGCTAAATCTGGACGAAGTACCTTGATTGCGACTTTCCGATTTAACCTTCGGTCGGTACCTTCATAAACTTCGGCCATTCCGCCGCGACCAATGACTTGGCCGACATCGTATCGATCACCGAGTTGGGTGAAGGTGCTCACTTTTTATCTCCCGTATTCCGCATGACTACAAAGTCATGTTTCTATTCTTGCCTATTGTTCTTGAACTGCCCGTATCACGGCTGCCGCAATTGGTGCGGCCAGAGAATTTCCACTAATTTCGGTTTCGCCGCCGCCATTTTCTAGCACGACCGCAATCGCAATTTGAGACTCACCCATCGGGGCAAACCCAACAAACCAAGCGTGCGCTGGCTCACCAGGTGCATTTTCCGCAGTTCCGGTTTTCCCACCAACAGCTAAGCCAGCAATTCGTGCTTTCGATGCGGTACCGTCACGAACCACTCCGATCATCATTTCCTGCAAGATCTTGGCGTTCCCATTAGACATTGCGCGACCGAAAGCAGATGGAGTAGTACTTTGCAAAACTGCCAAGTCAGTTCCTAGTACTTGGCTAACTAGAAATGGCTTCATAACTACGCCGTCATTTGCAATCCCGCCTGCGACCATTGCCATTTGCAGCGCAGTTGCTCGGACATCGAATTGTCCAATCGCACTCATCGCAGTTTGTGGCTTATTCAGATCTGTTGGGAATTTACTGACTGCTGCCATCATCGGAACTTCAAACTCGGATTCAAAACCAAATTTTCGAGCTTGTTCATCAATTGCGTCAGCGCCTAATTCCATTCCAAGCCAAGCAAAAGCTGTGTTACAAGAAATTTCTAAAGCTTTCTGCAAAGTAGTGACTTCATCAGTCCCGCAGGACTTCGAATTCCAGTTCCCAAGTTCAACATCAGTTCCTGGCAAGTTAATCTGTTTTGGTCCAGGAAGTTCCGAGTCCGCGGTGTAGTCACCAGACTCTAGAGCAGCAGCAGCCGTAACAAGTTTGAAAGTTGAGCCTGGTGGCAATGTCATAGCAAGTGGTCGATTAAGCAGTGGTTGGTTTGGATCTGCATTAAGGGCTTCATAGTTTTGCTGGATGTCTGCTGCATCATGACTGGATAGCACGTTGGGATCAAATGACGGCGAGCTTGCTAACGCAAGAATCTCGCCGGTTGTCGGATCTATCGCAACTACCGCGCCGGTTCGACCATTCAACGCTTTCATCGCAGCTGTCTGGGCAGCCGGATTTACGGTAAGCCTGATTGCGCCACCCTTTGGTTCGCGATTTGCAAACAACTGTTGCAGTCGATCCACAAAAAATCTGCTGTCATTTCCAGCTAGTACGTCATTTTCTTCAGACTCAATTCCAGTTGAACCGTAAACGACTGAGTAAAAACCTGTGATTGCAGAAAAAGTTTCACCGTCTTGGTACTCCCGTAAATACTTCAAAGCGTCATCAGTGGCAGTAGATTCTGCAATTGCTTGTGAACTAATCAATATCGGGCCGCGCTCACGGGAGTATTCGGTTAACGTAACGCGTTGATTACCTGCTTGATTTCGAAGGTCACTTGCTTGAAAAACTTGGATGTAGGAAATGTTGATTATCAAGGCCAACAACAAAACCACGATCGCCGCAGTAACTCGATTGATTTGCTTAATCATTGGAATCAGTGCCTGGCTTTAAAACTAATTGTTGATCAGTAATCTCAGGTGCGCGCGCGGCATTGGAAATTCTGATTAAGAGGGCAACGATTATGTAGTTTGCCACCAGTGACGAACCGCCATATGACAAGAACGGAGTAGTTAAACCAGTCAGTGGAACGAGTCGAGTTACACCGCCAATCACGATGAATGTCTGCAAACCGATAACAGTTGTAAGCCCGATTGCAAGTAGATTTCCAAATGGATCTCGAGTCGCCACCGCAGCCCGCGCGCCGCGCTCGACCACAATTGCAAAAAGTAATAACAAAGCAATCAGTCCCATTAACCCGAGCTCTTCGCCTAACGCCGAAGTGATGAAGTCAGTTTTTGCAAACGGAACTAGTTGCGGATAGCCCTGTCCCCAGCCCGTTCCAAAAATTCCGCCGTTGGCCAAACCATAAAGAGACTGCACAATTTGAAAACCATCACCGTTGGCATCTGCAAATGGATCTAGCCAGACGTTAAAGCGAACTTGCACATGTGAAAATGCGCGATAGGCGAGCGCACCGCCAACAACTAAGAGCAGTCCAGCGATTACTACCCAAGAGCGGCGACCAGTTGCAACATAAAGCATCACGATAAATAAGCCGAATAGCAGAAGTGAGGTTCCTAAGTCGCGCTCCAAAATCAACACCAGTAAAGCGGCAAGCCAAACTAGCAACAATGGACCAAAATCCTTTGCCCGCGGAATACCGATACCAAAGACTTTGTTGTGAACTAAAGCTAATGAATGCCTACGAGTTACTAGAAACCCAGCAAAGAATATTGTTAGTGCAACTTTGGCAAGTTCACCTGGCTGGAAAGTAAATCCAAAAAGACTAATCCAAAGGCGAGCACCGTTAACTTCATTTCCAATCACTGGCAATAGTGGCAAGAAAAGTAATCCGATTCCAATAAGCCCGGCGGTATAAGTAAAGCGCTGCAACCTTCTATGGTCACTTAGTAATGACAAAACAATTATGAAAGCAACTAAACCAACAACCATCCATGTCAGTTGTGAGTAAACATCAGGCGTAGGCGCTGGACTACCGTTACTGGCAGCTCGCTGGCTTGCCGCGATATCAAGGCGATGAATCATGGCTAAACCAATCATGTTCAAAGCCGCGACACAGGGCAGCAAAATTGGATCAGCATATGGCGCCAGCCATCTAACAAAACTATGTGCAATTAATAGCAATACCCCCGCGCTAACTAATGAGGTCCAGCCACCAATTGAGGAATTGCCAGTTGCAGCTTCGACTAACGTCCAAGCGAAAACTCCGATTAGCCAAGCCCCAATTAAAAGCGCTAACTCCGCGGATCTCCGCGTTGAAACTCGGTAGCGGATTAATATTTCGCTCACTGAGCGACCTCAGGACAGCCTGGTGAATCAGGTGAGATAACACATGCATCAGCAGATACTCGCAGCCTCTGGATTGCTACTTGGGCATCTTCAAGGTTTGCAGTATCTAAAGTTTGGTACACCTGATCGCTCTCGAATTCGGGCAAACTCGAAATTTGTAAATCAGATACTTCAACTAATCGATACATACCGCCAGCAGGCACACCTTGGAAAATTGCAACTACTTTTCCTTGTTCGTACACACCAACAAACCACTGGCTGGAAAGCCACCACAATGAAGCGGCAAAGGCAATGCCAATAACGCCAAGCGTGCTAAGAACCGGAACTAACCAACTGCGCTTTAACGAGGTTAGTTCCTGATATTCAGGAGCTAAGAACGCATCACTCTCATCGGGAAACTCAACTGCGGGCAATCTTGATTGGTTTGTTTGGTCCGCAGCAGAGCCGATCAAAACCGGATCACCCGCAACACTGTCACTGACCACATCAGCAACTACGACTGTGATGTTATCTGGCGCGCCAGCGGCCATGGCAGCATCAATTAACAAAGTTACTGCGTTAGTTAAATCAGGTACGGCCAAGCATTCAGCAATGGCTGCTTCATCTATTACTCCGCAGAGACCATCACTACAAAGCAAATACCGATCGCCTTCGCGCGTTTCCCGAACCGACAAGTCAACTTCAACGGCATGAATGCCATCGATAGCACGCATCATTAAATTGCGTCTTGGGTGAACTGCGGCTTCAGCGAGTGTGATCTCGCCAGAATCCACCAAAGTTTGAACAAAGGTATGGTCTTTAGTCATTTGCGAAAGATCGTTATCTCGAAAAACATATGCTCGAGAATCGCCAACATGTGCCATTGCAATTCGACCTTCGCGCATTGCCAACACAGTCATCGTGGTTCCCATGCCAGCTAAATCTCGATTGCCTGCTACGACATCGGCTATGTATTCCCCTGATGTGATAACTGCTTCGGCAAGTTGATCTAGCACTTCGTCAGCTCCTGCAGATGTTGCAGCTGCGGCAACCACGGCAGCAACAGTTGCAGCACTTGCTAGTTCGCCAGCTTCATGACCACCCATGCCATCAGCAACTATCAGCAAATCGCTAGCAGCGTACCCGGCATCCTCGTTGTTTCGTCGCACTCGACCAATTTCCGAGCGAGCGGCAAACCTTAGATTCAAACCCGTCATGAGCTCAATTCCATGCTGGTGCGACCTATGCGCAACTGAGTACCGGGCCTTAAAACAGTTGGGGAAGAAACTCTGGTTCGGTCAATCCAAGTACCGTTAGTCGAACCTAGGTCTTCCACCATCCAATGTTTTCCACTTGGCGTTAATCGAGCATGGTGTGTGCTTACAAAATCATCATCAAGAACAACT
>JBIIFI010000085.1:0-4823 GCA_044237405.1 Candidatus Nanopelagicales bacterium
AGGCGAGGCAATTTTGGTTAACTTCCGTCCGCTATCTCCACCGTATGTCATTACAGCCATCGGACCAGATCCAGATCGGTTAGCTGGTTTGTTTCGAGAGAACTCGGCCGGACTCTTGCTTGAAGAACTTGAGTCCCAATTCGGCGTAATCTGGGAGTTGCAAACAATCGGAGAAGTAACTTTGCCCGCTGCCGGGCCAGAGACGAAATCAAGTGAGGACACACCATGATTCCAGCAATCGGATTGCTCGTTGGCATTGTGTTGGGGCTATTCCTGCAGCCCACTGTTCCTGTCTGGTTACAGCCATATCTTCCGATTGCAGTAGTCGCAGCACTTGATGCAGTATTTGGAGCCTTTCGTTCCGTACTTGATGGCCTATTCAACGATCGAATTTTCGTTATCTCGTTTCTATCCAATGTCTTGGTTGCGGCCTTGATCGTATTTCTTGGCGATCAACTCGGCGTTGGATCGCAAATGTCAACTGGTGTAGTAGTTGTACTCTCAATGCGTATCTTTGCTAATGTCGCAGCGATCCGACGACATTTACTAAAGGCATAACTATGGGTATGCATTCTGCGCCACGAAGATACCGTCCCGCCAGAACATCAGCTGAGGCGCGTTACCGTCTCAGACGATCGCTCTCACCACAACGCAATTCAACACAGTTACTAATTACTGTTTTGTTCGTAATACTTGGTTTCACTTTGACGGCGGCTATTGCCGGCTCCAGAGATGATTCAATTTTGGCTAATGCAAGACAAAGCGATCTTGTTAGCCTTCTTGATGACTTGGCGCAGCGAGAAGCGCGCCTAGAAGCTGAGAACACTCGATTGGAAGATGCGCGAGAGACACTGCTGGGTGGAGATGAGTACTCAGCGCTTAATGAAGCCAAGCGCAGAGCGGATGCTCTCGGTGTGTTAGCAGGAAGTGAAGCAGCTGCGGGATTTGGCATCGAGATCACAATTTCGGGTAACTTGACCGCAACGACGCTCATTGATGCGCTGCAAGAAATTCGCGATGCTGGAGCGACTGCAATTCAAATATCGGACCCTAATCTAGCTATTCGATTGGTTGCCAATTCATGGTTTTCGGATAGTGCAAGCGGAGTAACAGTTAGCGGAACCGCTCTGGAAGTGCCGATAAAGATCTCTGTTATTGGTGATCCCGCAGTGCTAAAGCCGGCCATTGAGATTCCTGGTGGCTTAATAGACACGGTGGGTTCTGGTGGTGGTCAAGTTGTGGTCGAAGAGAATGAAAATGTTGAAATTACCGCAATTGTGCCCCTGCCAAATTCCTAACCCCGATTGCCGTACGCTTATTCCATGAGCAACATACCCGCAGACTTGATGTATACCGCCGAACATGAATGGGTTCAGGTTATTGACGAATCCACGATCCGCTTTGGCATAACTGACTTCGCCCAAGACGCACTGGGAGACATAGTTTTCGTATCCCTGCCAAACGTCGGAGATAGCCTCACAGCAGGTCAAACCTGCGGGGAAGTCGAGTCCACTAAAAGCGTCAGTGATATCTATGCGCCAGTTTCAGGTGAAGTATTGGCCCGCAACGATGCAATTGAGACAGCGCCTGACACCCTGAACTCTGATCCATACAAAAATGGCTGGATCGTTGATGTAAAAGTCTCTGGCAACGCCCAAGAATTGGTAGCTAGTTTGCTAGCTCCGGCTGCCTACGAAGCTCTAACATCAGCCTAAGCCTCAGGTTAAGGTATAGCTATGGGTGAAAATGAGAATGACGCAGATCCAACAAAAGCGGTGCCACTGAACGCAGAGGCTACTGGCGTCATTCCTGTAACTAGCGATCCGGAAACTGGTGAACTAAATGCTCTAGACCGGTCGAGTCTGAGTGGCGGTAGCGGGGCTTACTTAGTTGTTCGACGGGGCGCACTAGAGGGCATGCAGTTCCCATTATCTGGATCTGAAAAGATCACGATCGGTAGATCTTCAGATAGCAAAATTTTTCTCGATGACGTCACAGTTTCACGCAAACATGCGGCGGTAGTCTTCGAATCATCAGCATGGGTATTGAGTGACGCAGGTTCACTCAATGGCACTTACGTAAACAAGAATCGCGTTAGCCAAGTTGCATTGGTTGATGGCGATGAACTGCAAATTGGAAAGTTTAGATTCGTTTTTGTGCTAGCAGCTTCTGCAGGTAAGTAAATGTCGCAAACAGAATACGATTTCTCGCAGCCATCGCCAGCTTTACTCAGCATTGGGGAAGTGCTGGTGCGACTGCGGGGAGAGTTTGAGGAAATTACAATTTCCAAGATCCGTTTCCTGGAAACTAATGGATTAGTACAACCCGAGCGAACTCCAAGTGGTTACCGCAAGTTCTCACTCATTGATGTTGAAAGATTGCGTTATGTGCTGCGAATGCAACGAGATCACTTTCTGCCGTTACGGGTTATAAAGGAACACATCGACGCCCTTAATCGGGGGTTGCAGCCGGTAGCAATTGTTGATGCCACACCAAAGCCACCGCGAGCGCTAATTAGCTCCGAGACCATTCAATTCTCAAGTGAGCTTCAGACTGTGCGCATGAATCGACTGGAGTTGATTGCTGACACCAGCGCAGATGCCGAATTCATCGACCAGTTAGTCGAGTTCGGCTTAATCAAGCCCGACACACAGGGTTATTTCTCAGTCACGGCCTCCGCAGTGGTTACCTTGGCGCTATCACTGCGGAGTTTCGGCCTAGAGCCTAGGCATCTCAAGACGGTTTTGTCGAGTGCGAGTCGAGAAGTAGATCTATTCGCTCCTATCGTTAAGAGCGCCGCATCGGGTAAATCAGCCACTGCGAGCGCCCAAGCCGAGGAATTAACAGTCCAACTAGCCACTGCGATTGTTTCGCTACACGGGCTATTGGTTCGCGAAATCATCGAACGTCAAAACTAGCCGTAGTTGCATAGACTTAACACCGTGAGACAAGTTGATGTGGTCGGAGTCCGACTCGAGTTACCATCGAACCAACCGGTCTTGATTTTGCGCGATCAGCAGGCAACTCGTTACCTTCCACTATGGATTGGCACGGCAGAAGCGTCAGCAATTTCATTGGCTCTCGACGGCGTGCACCCATCACGGCCAATGACCCATGACCTGCTAGCCATGACTATTGAGCGACTGGGTGGTCAGGTCACATCAATTGCTATCACCGAGTTAATCGAAGGCACATTTTTTGCCACTATCAATTTCCTCAACCACGACTCAATCAGCGCCCGGCCATCTGATGCCGTGGCACTGGCCGTTCGCAAACAAATCCCTGTTTATGTGGCCACGGAAATCATGGATTTCGCTGGGATGGACCTGGCGCAAGATGATGATTTTGCCGAGGACCAAGACGCAAGACCAGAGAGTTCGCTTAGTGAAGCTGAGCTTGACGAATTCCGTGCATTTCTCGACGAAATTAAGCCGGACGATTTTAGTTAATTTCCCAATAGGCAATGGACGCCATATCTCAACTAGAGGTTTAGGGTCATAGTTCGGCGTGTCGTATGCATATGTCTTTGACCTGGATATCCACTAGTTCTATTGTGAAAGGACACAGGTTCCCCGCGGGCTGACAAATCAGCTCTCCCTGGTGTCTACAGGAGCAATACATGTCAGACAACACGCCAGACGCCTCAATGCAAAGCCAACGCGACATTGCGCGCGATGCTGCGGCAATCAAAGCTGGTCAACAGGGACTGCTTTTCGGTGAAGGCGCGATGGATACTTTGCCTGAGGTTGGGTACCGCGGACCGATCGCTGCTGGAGTCGTAGGAATCACATACCGCCAGCTTGATTACTGGGCTCGGACGGGATTAGTTGCACCAACAGTGCGTCCAGCTACTGGCTCTGGAACTGCGAGACTTTACGGCTTCCGTGACATCCTGGAATTGAAAATTGTAAAACGACTACTTGATACTGGAGTTTCGCTCCAGCAGATTCGTACTGCCGTTGAGCAACTGCGCGAGCGTGGTACCACTGACTTGACTCAAGTTACTTTGATGAGTGATGGTGTGGGCGTCTACGAATGCACTTCACCAGATGAAGTCATAGACCTGTTAGCTGGCGGGCAAGGGGTATTTGGCATCGCCATCGGCCGCGTCTGGCAAGAAGTGGAAGGTTCACTTTCTCAGCTGCCAAGCGATCAGTCTGAGTATGCGGTCTCAGATTCGGACATTTTGACCAACTCCAGCGACGAGCTTTCGGTGCGACGCCGGGCACGCGTAGCAGGGGAATAGCCACCCAATCCAACCCCAGGTAGTAGCATTTAACTGCTATCGATTCCGAGTGGGAGAGAGCGCACAGCCAGTGCGACGCCGAAGGGGCAATGCTCCCCAGAACCTCTCAGGCATCAGGACTACCTGGAATCAGCAACTCTGAAATGTTCCATGACAGAGGGGGAGGACCGGCAACGGTCTATCCGTCTATTGTTTTTGAGGAACATCATGTCAGTGCAAGCTCAGCAAGATTCATACGCACAATTTGCAGACCGTCACATCGGTCCCAACAACACTGACTTAACTAAAATTCTTAGTTTCATAGGTTATGACTCGTTGACTGCGCTAAGTAACGCAGCGGTTCCAGTGAACATTGCCAACCAGGCTCCGCTTGCCTTGGCATCAGGTTATTCAGAGGCCGAAGTGTTGGCCGAGCTGCGAACATTTGCTGACGCGAATGAAGTACTAACTTCAATGATTGGTTTGGGTTACTACGGGACTCACACACCCGGAGTAATTTTGCGTAACATCACGGAAAATCCTGCTTGGTACACCGCGTACACGCCGTACCAGCCTGAGATTTCGCAGGGTCGCCTGG
>JBIIFI010000086.1:0-4816 GCA_044237405.1 Candidatus Nanopelagicales bacterium
GAGCAGGTTTAACCGATACTGCCGATGATGTCGCACCAGTTGCTAAAGATGTGGTTAGCCGACAAGTGGACCCTACTGACAACGTAACTCCATCTGGTTGGGCCGCCACAATTGAAGCTGGCCTGACCTACAGCGCACTTACTGGAGATCTTGCCGTTAGAACTTGGATTGAATCCGTAATGCCTGCGTTACTGCCACTGGTAACTTCGCACACCAGATTTGCCGGTTGGGCGGGCGCAGTCTTTACTGCCTGGCTCGATGGTCCCCGTGAAGTTGCATTGGCAGCAGATCAAGGTTCCGAGATGCTCGATCTTGTGATGCGGGCAAATGCTCCTGGGTTGGTTTATGCCTGGGGAGCAGAGCAACCACTGCTTGAGAATCGAAACAAGATTTCAGATTTAGATACGGCTTATGTTTGCCGAGGTTTTGTTTGTGATGCGCCAATAACAGACTTGTCATTACTTAAAAAGTCCTTGGGTGCGCAAGCCTAAATGCCAAACCTGCGGTTACGGGCTGCGTACGATCGAACGGCACGCAAGAAATCGATTTTGCGAAAGTTGGGCCAGTAAGCTTCGCAGAAATAAAACTCCGAATGCGCACTTTGCCAAAGCAAGAAACCACTAAGTCGCTGTTCGCCTGAAGTGCGAATTACTAAATCTGGATCCGGCTGACCTTTTGTGTAAAGGTGCGATGCGATATGTTCAATGTCAATCGAATTCACGAGCTCAGAAATAGATTTACCAGCGTCTGCTTCTTCCCTTAGGTATGAGCGCACTGCATCTACAACTTCCTGGCGTCCGCCGTAACCAACTGCAACATTTACGAGTAGTCCTGGCACATCCGCCGTTGTTTCTTGTGCATTGTTTAGGATTTTTTGGGTGGCTTCAGGAAGTAACTCGAGGGCTCCAACTGGGTGAATTTGCCAAAGTTTTTTCTCGGCAAGGTCGGCCACCGTATCTTCGATAATTTCAAGTAGCGCTTTAAGTTCGTCTGGGTCCCGAGCCAAGTTATCGGTAGAAAGCAGCCACAGCGTGACAACTTCTACGCCGAGTTCTTCACACCAACCCAAGAACTCGATAATCTTTTGCCCGCCCGCGCGGTGGCCATGAGAGCTTGGAGATCCGCTTTCTGCAGCCCATCGACGATTGCCATCAAGGATTACTCCAACATGCGCGGGAAGTTGATCCTTAGGTAGCGCAGTAGTTAGGCGATGGCCATACAAGTCATATGCGATATCGCCAACTAATGTACGCAATCTTCCCATGCGCCCAAGATTAGTAGGTAGCGGGAGCGATTGGTGCAAGCGCTAGACAGTATGAGAATTCACCTCCTTGCCAGATTTCGGTGCGGCGTGTCTGACCCAGACTAAAGTCAGTCAGGCATACGGTCATTGGTATCGGAGAACACCGGTCCTTCCCTCGGATATATCTAAAAACTGGGGTGAACGCGTGACCGATTCGAACACTCAAAAGCGCACTTACGTGCTAGACACGAGCGTTTTATTGTCTGACCCAAGCGCGCTGTTTCGATTCGACGAACATGAAGTCGTGATTCCAGTAGTAGTAATTACCGAACTTGAATCGAAACGAACTCACCCAGAACTTGGATACTTTGCCCGCTCCGCATTGCGGAGTTTAGATGATCTGCGAATTAAACATGGCCGACTAGATGCGCCATTGCCTATTGGAGATTCTGGTGGGGTAATTCGCGTTGAACTTAACCACACGAATCCGGAGATCCTGCCAGCAGGTTTTCGACTTGGTGATAATGACACTCGAATTTTGTCGGTTGCCTTAAACCTTTCCAAAGAAGGCAACGATGTCGTATTAGTTAGCAAAGATCTCCCGTTACGCGTTAAGGCCTCGGCTGTGGGATTAGAGGCGCAGGAGTATCGCGCTGAGATTGTGCCATCCAGCGGCTGGACGGGCATGACGGAAGTTTCGGTAAGCGCCGCTGACATAGACGATCTTTACGGCGAAGAAGTTATTGATCATGAAAGCGCTCGAGAGAATCCGTGCCATACCGGTGTGGTCCTAACAAGCGAGCGTGGCAGCGCATTAGCTCGAGTAACACCGGATAAACGACTGCAACTTGTCCGCGGGGATCGGGAAGCATTCGGGTTACATGGTAGGAGTGCAGAGCAGCGAGTTGCGCTAGATCTATTGCTGGATCCTGAAATCGGAATAGTTTCTCTTGGCGGGCGAGCAGGAACTGGTAAGAGTGCACTTGCTTTATGCGCGGGACTCGAAGCTGTGATGGAGCGCAGACAACATCGCAAGGTAGTAATTTTCCGGCCACTGTATGCAGTTGGTGGCCAAGAATTGGGCTATTTACCGGGTAGCGAAAATGAAAAAATGTCACCTTGGGCGCAAGCGGTTTTTGATACTTTGTCTTCGGTTACTTCGGGTGATGTGATTGATGAGATTTTAGAGCGAGGCATGTTAGAGGTTTTACCGCTGACTCATATTCGCGGCAGATCGCTGCATGACACCTTTGTAATCGTGGACGAAGCCCAATCCTTGGAACGAAATGTTTTACTAACAGTGCTCTCGCGCATTGGTAAGGATAGTCGCGTGATTTTGACTCATGATGTCGCGCAACGCGATAACTTACGCGTCGGTAGACACGATGGAGTTGTAGCGGTTGTCGAAAAACTAAAGGGACATCCCTTGTTTGCGCATGTGACATTGACTCGCTCAGAACGCTCACCGATTGCAGCCTTGGTCACCGAAATGCTGGAAGATCTACCGGCCTAACGAAATTAACTCGGTGGTCCAACTGGAATGTTCAGTGTGATTGGACGCATAGTCTCGGCAAAAAAGTCATTCCCTTTGTCATCTACAACTACAAAAGCTGGAAAATCTTTGACTTCGATTTTCCAAACAGCTTCCATTCCCATTTCAGGAAAATCCAAAACCTCAACTTTTGTTATGTTGTCTTTTGCCAAGCGGGCTGCAGGGCCACCGATAGAACCTAAGTAAAAACCACCGTTTGTCTTGCAAGCTTGCGTCACCAGGTCACTGCGATTTCCTTTGGCCAACATCACGAATGAGCCACCTGCTTTTTGAAACCGGTCAACATATGCATCCATGCGACCAGCTGTAGTTGGACCAAATGAACCAGATGCATAACCTTCTGGAGTTTTTGCTGGACCTGCGTAGTAAACAGCGTGGTCCTTAAAGTACTGCGGAAGAGACTCACCTCGATCTAGCATTTCGAGGATCTTTGCATGCGCTAAGTCTCTTGCCACAATAAGTGACCCAGTAAGTGAGACTCTGGTTTTCACAGACAATTCAGAAAGGGTTTGCCTAATCTGATCCATCGGCTGATTCAAATCAATCTTTACTACATTGTCATCTAGGTGCTCATCGGTTACCTCTGGCAAAAAACGAGCGGGATCGGTTTCTAATGCCTCTATGTAGGCACCAGTTGCATCAATTTTTACTAACGCTTGACGATCGGCCGAACATGACACTGCAATTGCGATAGGACATGACGCTCCATGTCTAGGTAAGCGAATCACTCTTACGTCGTGACAGAAATACTTACCGCCAAATTGTGCACCAATGCCAAATCCTTGAGTTAGTTTCAAGATTTCGGCTTCCATCTCAAGGTCGCGATACCCGTTACCGTCGGGGCCACCATGAGTTGGTAGTGAATCTAGGTACTTAGTACTAGCTAGCTTGGAAACCTTCAACGCATATTCAGCGCTGGTGCCGCCAACTACAACTGCTAAATGGTAAGGGGGGCATGCCGAGGTCCCAATCAACCGGAGTTTTTCATCCATGAACTTCAAGAAACTGTCGTGATTTAATACGGCTTTTGTCTCTTGGTAGAGATAACTTTTATTTGCGCTGCCGCCGCCTTTGGCAATGAAAAGCATCTCGTATTTGTTTTCATGCCCAGGCTTTGTATCTGAATAGATTTCAACTTGGGCAGGTAAATTATCACCAGTATTTTTCTCATCCCACATGTTCATAGGGGAAAGTTGGGAATATCGTAAGTTTAGTTTTTGGTAAGCATCGTAGATACCACGACTAATTGCTTCTTCGTCTGGTCCGGATGTTAATACTTGCGAGCCCCGTTTGGCTGAGACTATTGCAGTGCCAGTATCTTGGCACATCGGTAGCACTCCTCCAGCTGCAATGTTTGCATTCTTCATTAGATCTGTTGCAACAAAACGATCATTGGGCGAGGCCTCAGTGTCATCAATGATTTTGCGCAACTGCTCCAAGTGGCTAGTGCGAAGGTAA
Source organism: Candidatus Nanopelagicales bacterium (assembly GCA_044237405.1). Lineage (GTDB taxonomy): Bacteria > Actinomycetota > Actinomycetes > S36-B12 > UBA5976 > UBA5976. Next base: position 4,254 of record JBIIFI010000086.1, read on the forward strand.
TGCGAAATGTCATGAATTGCCTCGTATGCCACTTTTTCAAGCACACTTGGTTCAATGTTTAAAAAAGTTCGGTCACCGATTTTGCTAGTAGAAATACCCTCAGTTGTAACAAGGCGATACTCAGGTTCATGCTCTGCAATCGGAAGAATTTCGGTGTAATTGAACGAATTCATATGGCTAGCCTAATCCTTCACAGGTCAATAGGATGCGAGACCATGCGTGAGCATAGAATATAGAGAAATGGCGAATCGCAAACCACGGGGACGAGAAACCGTGTGGGACATGGTGCTCTCAATGACCGCAGTAGGCGCAACAGTTGGCGTAATTATGCTGATCGCCTGGCGACCACAGCAAGAAGTTTTGCAAACAGTTGACTACCCAGCAGCGGTATCAACCGCTGTGCTTTCACAGACTTGGCCAATATCTGTTCCTTCACAAGTTCCAGCTGGATACAAAGCCACAAGTGCCAGATTTGAACCCGAATCATATGGCGATCCAGGTGATGTGCGATGGTTTATCGGATTTCAAACGACAACTGGCGAATACATTTCACTTTGGCAAAG
>JBIIFI010000087.1:0-4803 GCA_044237405.1 Candidatus Nanopelagicales bacterium
CTTAGATCCAATGGGTGTTCATACCGGTGATTCAATAACTGTTGCCCCGTCGATGACTTTGACAGATCGAGAATTCCAGAAACTTCGCGACTTAGGTATTGAAATCATTCGCGCTGTAGGCGTTGACACAGGTGGCTGCAACATTCAGTTTGCAATTAACCCAGAAGATGGCCGAATCATCGTTATTGAAATGAATCCAAGAGTTTCGCGTTCGTCAGCTCTTGCCAGCAAGGCAACCGGCTTTCCAATTGCAAAAATTGCTGCTCGATTAGCAATTGGCTACACCTTGGATGAAATTCCAAATGACATAACAAAGGAAACTCCCGCATCATTTGAGCCAACCTTGGATTACGTAGTAGTAAAGATTCCACGGTTTGCATTCGAAAAGTTTCCAGACGCCGACCAAACCCTGACAACCACAATGAAGTCAGTTGGTGAAGCCATGGCGATTGGTCGTAACTTCACAGAGGCGCTACATAAAGCACTTCGCTCGATTGAGCGCAAAGAAAATCTATTTGTCTGGTCCCAAGAACCGAAGTCAATTGATGTTGCTGACTTGCTCACCAAAATGAAAGTCCCTACCGACGGTCGATTAAACCAAGTTCAGCTCGCGCTTTGGGCAGGGGCATCAGTTGAAGAAGTATTTGAAGCTACAAAAATTGATCAATGGTTCTTGGATCAAATCGTGCTGTTGTGTGAAGTGGCTCGGGACTTAAAGACTGCCAAAGGCTTAGATCGAGATTCAATCATTGCCGCCAAGCGCCATGGTTTCTCGGATGCACAAATTGGATTGATTAGGGGAGTTTCCGAGTCTGAAGTTCGTGGAATCCGCCACACCTTAGATGTGCGCCCGGTCTACAAAACTGTTGACACTTGCGCCGCAGAGTTTGCTGCGCTAACTCCGTATTACTACTCCTCGTACGACCAAGAAACTGAAGTTTTGCCAAGATCAAATCCAGCCGTAATCATTTTGGGGTCTGGTCCAAACCGAATTGGCCAAGGAATTGAATTTGATTATTCGTGCGTTCATGCATCCTTGACGTTGCGGGAAAAAGGTCTTGACACCATCATGATCAACTGCAATCCAGAAACGGTTTCCACTGATTACGACACTTCGAGTCGCTTGTACTTCGAGCCATTAACTCTCGAAGATGTCCTGGAAGTAATTCATGCTGAAACTCTGGCTGGGCCAGTACTTGGAGTGATAACCCAACTTGGTGGCCAGACACCTTTGGGACTAGCTCAAGGTCTTAAAGATGCTGGTGTAACTCTGCTGGGCACAACTCCTGAGGCAATTCACTTAGCCGAAGAACGTGGCGCATTTGGTGAAGTTTTGGAACGCGCCGGACTGCCATCACCAGAACACGGTATGGCTACTTCGTTTGAAGATGCTCGCGAGATTGCAAATCGAATTGGGTACCCAGTTTTAGTTCGTCCATCATTTGTCCTGGGTGGGCGAGGCATGGAAATCGTTTATGACGAAACTATGCTGCACGACTACTTAACTCGCGCTGCTCAAGTTAATCCAGAGCATCCAGTTTTAGTGGATCGCTTCTTGGACGATGCCATTGAAATCGACGTTGACGCACTCTATGACGGCACTGAGTTGTATCTGGGCGGCGTGATGGAACATATCGAAGAAGCTGGAATTCACTCTGGTGATTCCGCCTGCTCGCTGCCACCTTTCACACTTGGCGCCACTGAGATCGATCAAATTCGCACATCCACACTCGGCATTGCTAAAGGTGTCGGGGTTCGAGGATTACTTAATGTGCAATATGCACTTGCCAACGGAATTTTGTATGTCCTGGAAGCCAATCCACGAGCATCAAGAACTGTTCCTTTTGTTTCGAAAGCAACGGGTATCTCCTTAGCAAAGGCAGCTGCCCGAATTGCAGTTGGCGATTCAATTGCCACACTTCGCGCCGAAGGCTTCCTGCGGCCAGTAGGTGACGGCGGCGATGCTCCGGTTGGTAGTGCGGTCAGCGTTAAAGAAGCAGTATTGCCGTTTGGTCGCTTTATGGGAGTTGACACAGTACTTGGTCCAGAAATGAAGTCCACTGGCGAAGTAATGGGAATTGATGTTGACTTCGGAACTGCTTTTGCCAAGTCGCAACTCGCTGCTTATCGCGATGGCCTGCCAAAAACTGGTTCAGTGTTCGTATCTGTGGCAGATCGCGATAAAGATCAAGCGGTTGAACCAGTACGAAAGTTAATCGCCATGGGATTTAATGTCATGGCAACTGCAGGTACGGCTGAATTTTTAAGCAGTCATGGAATTACTGCAACCCTGATTGCCAAGCAACATCAAGGTCCAACCGATGGACAAAAAACTACGGTCGAAGCGATCATGGATGGCGATATCGATCTGGTGGTAAATACTCCTTATGGCACCGGAGCTAGGCGAGATGGTTATGAAATCAGAAAAGCTGCTGTTTTAGCTAACACTGCCTCAATTACCACCATTCAAGGATTTATTGCTGCCGTCGAGGGTATTGCTTCACTGCAAGCAGGTCCGATGAAAGTTAAGTCAATTCAAGAGCATGTTGCCGAATTGAATGCCTTGTTAGCAGGTTCCGCATGAGCGCAAAGCAAATGCAGTGCACCATCAAATCGATTTCTCCAGTTGGAAATTATTTGCACTTGGTTTTAGATGCACCAGAAATTGGTCCAATCCAAGCAGGGCATTTCGCAGCGGTGGCTGTCGGTGGTATCGGCGGAGGCATGTTGCTGCGTCGCGCATTCTCAATTCACAAGTCCGTTCCTGGTGAATCCGTAGAAATTATCTTTGCGCCGCATGGGCAAGGTACGCAATGGCTGGCTACGCAAAGTGCCGGTGATGTAATCGATCTAATCGCACCTCTTGGTAAGCCATTTGTGTTACCAAAGCAACCAGTTCCATGCGTCATTGTGGCCGGGGGATATGGCGCTGCGCCAATGGAATTGCTCGCTCGAGAACTTCGCGCGCGTGGCTGCCGAGTTGATGTCGTGCTGGGCGCAGCGACCCAAGAAAAACTTTTTGGGGTACTTGACCTAAAGGGTGTTTCGGATTCAGTAGTTGTAACAACTGATGATGGCTCTTCTGGTGTGCGCGGACGAGTAACCGATGTCTTACCAAATGTGATTGCCCAAAATAGCTCGCTGGCTGTTTATGCTTGTGGCCCGATGCCCATGTTGCAGGCAGTTGCCCAAGTTGCTCAAGAGCATGGTGCATTTAGTCAATGTGCCGTCGAAGAATCTATGGCCTGTGGCATCGGAGTCTGCATGACTTGCGTGTTGCCAATAACTGGCGATGATGGTGTAACTCGCATGGCTCGCTCGTGCGTAGATGGTCCGGTCTTCCGTGGTGATCGAGTGCGCTGGAATGATGTGCACACTATTCCAAGTGATGTCTTCGGCGCACCGCGTCCAGGGGGTCACTAATGGCTAATTACCCGACAAGGGATTTTCGATGAGTCCTGACTTAACTACTTCACTTGGCTCCTTGCAACTTTCGGCGCCAACTTTAACGGCGTCAGGTTGTGCGGCAGCTGGCCGAGAGCTTGCGCAGTTTGGCGATGTTTCAACATTGGGAGCAGTCGTTACCAAAAGCATCATGATGGCGCCTCGCTCAGGTCGTGCCACACCACGTATGGCCGAGACTCCAAGTGGCATGCTCAACTCCATTGGACTGCAAGGTCCAGGGATTGAAGCATTTATCGAAAAAGACTTAGCTTGGCTAACTGAAAACAATGTCACCACAATAGTTTCAATCGCTGGCAATAACGTTGAAGAGTTTGGCGAACTTGCGCGAATTTTGGCAAAAGTTCCTGGCGTCGATGGCCTTGAAGTAAACATTTCCTGCCCAAACGTGGAATCGCGCGGACAAGTATTTGCCTGCAATCCAATTTCGGCTGCTCAAGTTATTGAAACTGTGCGCTCAGTTTGGCATTCTGATGCCCCAGTGTTAGCAAAACTATCGCCAGATGTAACAGACATTGTGGAAATTGCACACAGTGTGGTTGAAGCTGGGGTAGATGGTGTATCGATGATCAATACCTTGCTGGGTATGGTCATCGATGTTGACCAAATGCGACCTATGTTAGGTGGTCGCACTGGCGGACTTTCCGGTCCAGCTATCAGGCCAGTTGCAGTGCGCGCGATTTACCAAGTACACGCAGCCATTCCGCACCTACCGATTCTTGGCATGGGTGGAATTAGAACCGGACATGACGCGCTGGAATTCATTGCAGCCGGCGCCAGCGCAGTAAGTATCGGAACAGTAGTGTTCGGCGATCCTTCTGCGCCATGGCGCATTGCTGCAGAACTGGGACACGAACTTGAATCTCGAGGCTACAACTCACTTAGCGAAGTCATTGGGCTCGCACACCAAAACTAAAAGGATCCTAAATGTCTAAAGCACCCATCGCAGTTGCACTTGATGCCCCAGATCTTGCCACCGCGCGACAATGGGCAAGCGCAGTTGCCCCTTATGTGCAAGTAGTCAAGGTTGGCCTTGAAGTTTTTCTGCGGGACGGACACGACGCAGTTCATGTGGCTCGCGAAGCAAGTGGCTGTGACATATTTCTCGATGTTAAATTGCATGACATCCCAGCCACAGTGGCCGGCGCAGCTCACGCGGTGGCAAAACTTAATCCCAAGTACTTAACAGTCCATGCCTCAGGTGGACAAGACATGGTTAAAGCTGCTGTTGATGCACTCCCGGACACATTTGTTACAGCAGTTACGATTTTGACTTCGCTTTCCCAAGAACAACTTGCCACCATGGGCTGGAATGGAACTGCCCAAGACATTGTGAAGCGC
>JBIIFI010000089.1:0-4762 GCA_044237405.1 Candidatus Nanopelagicales bacterium
AACATCGGCGACTTTTTCGATGTTCGCTTCATCTTTTGGACCGTAGCCAGTCTCGGTGTCTTGTAGTTTGCGTGGTGGCGCGTTGTGTCCACCCGCCATGAAGTGTTCAACAACAAAACCATCAGGTCGAGTTATTTCATCGCGCGCCAAATAGGAGGCAAGAACTTCAGCAGTGACGATTGCAAGAAATGCTGGACGAGGTAACTCTGGTGCTTTACCAAATGACTCAAGTGGATTGAATTCTAAAATTGGTGCAGCCATTCCAGCTGGGCGATCAGAATCAATACTTAAGTGTCCTGGTTTACCCTGCGAGAAATCTGTCATCAGCTGAGGAATTTCACGTGGGATTCCAGCGCCCATCAAAATTGCATCTACTCCAGCAAGCATGGATCCATAGAGTGCAGCTGGGGTTGCAGTCTGAAGTTTTTCTAAAAAGTTGATACCAACTTTTCCATTACCGGATTGCTTAGCAAGCCAGACTTCAACGAAGTTAGATGCAACAGCAAGCTGATCGTGCTCTTTGTGTGCCTCTAGACTCAAGCGGCGCATTGGACGAAATGGTTTGCCCTGACGTCCTTCAGGCTTGTAAAACTTGGCAAGAATTTCTTCAGCTACTTCTGGGTATGGGAAATGCGCCAACGCTTCGCGCATGTGGCCGCCTTCATCGCCATTTTGTAAGCGACGAGTTACAACAGTTTCTAACGCAGTACCTGAGACGACACCGAGTTGTCCCTCATTTGCAACGGTGCGAGCTAAGTACCAAGAAGATACTGCTGCGCCCATGCCACCTTGAATAATCGGCGGCAAGCCCAGGTTGTTCATGAAGTCTCCAAAACCTCTAGGTGGCTACGGTACCGTAACCTACGCTAGCGTAACCTACGCAACCGTAGGTTGCTGCATAAACCCGTGTTTAATGGGTTTTGGCACCCAAAAATCTACAAATTCAGGGGTCCTGGCAGGTTTTCGGGGAGTTCTGAGGGTTTTGCCTCAAGGCGGCGAACTGCTGGAACTGAAATCATTACGGCCAAGATAACTATGAAAATGACGCCCATGTAAATCAGAGTTGTTGATGATCCAAACTTTTCAGTTATTGGACCAGCCACAATCAATCCCAGCGGCGCTAACGCCAGCGAACCAAAAGCGTCGTAGGAAGTAACTCTGGAAAGTGATTCGCGTGGAATATGGGTTTGTATTGCGGTTTGCCATAGGACAAAAAAGAAGTCGAAAGCAATGCCAGCAAAAAATGCACTAACCATGATTAGTGGAACCCAATTAGTAACACCCATCGTCAAAATCCACCCACCAACTGCCACTTGTGCGGATAGTGCAATTACCAGTGGATGTTTCGGCCGAATCTTTAACGAGAATAAAACTCCGGCAACCATTCCAGCTGAAAGTGCTGCCAAAATCCAGGACCAAGGTCTCGGGCCGCCCAGCTCTTGCTCAGCATGTACGGGACCTACTACGGCAAAGACACTTTCAAAAATCATGTTTAGGATTGCGTAGCCGGCAACAACAGCCACGACCCAGCTGCGACTTATAAATTCTTTCCAACCATGAACAAGATCTCCATAGACCGTCGGTGAATGTTCGGTTAAAACTCGAGTCTTTCCATATTTACGCAGAGTGAAAACCAGCAAGCCAGCAATTAAGAAACTAACTCCATCAGCAACCATTGCCCAGCCTGCACCGATTACAGCCACAAGAATTCCGCCTGTAACAGTCCCGGCGATGTTTGCGCCATTGGCACCTAGTCCGACTACCGCATTTGCGGACTGCAAGTCTTCCTCAGCAACAATTTCTGGCATCAAGCCCGCAAAAGCTGGCCACCACAATGCATTTAGCGAACCACTAATGAAAGCGATGATTGCCAGGCTCAAAACAGTTGCTGTGCCATTAATCAGCATGACTCCATTGGCGATAACAAATGCGCTCAGAAATACGTCAGATACCCCAACCACCATGGCGCGAGGAAAACGATCAGCAATAACTCCACCGAACAACATGAACAAAACCATTGGGCCCATTTGCGCAGCCATGACAATACTTAATGAAGAAGCAGTTGCCTCTTCCAAACTCAGTACGCCAAATGCCAATGCAATCGGACCTAAACCATTTCCAAGATTTGAAATGATTCGAGCGATCAACAAGGTTTTAAACGCAGGTACAAGCCAGAGTCGCTTAAGGTCAGCAAGCATTTTTATCTAACCGACAAGTCAGTATTGGTGTCGTTGACCCAATTGATTACGCCTTGCCAAGGAGTCCAACCATCATCAACTGCAAAATGTCCCGCGCCCATTACTAGCTTGAAAGGCAGATCTAAGGGTTTGGCAAAAGTCTCTGCTAAGCCACGAGGTAGCCACGGGTCGAAGTCGCTTCCTACCAACAAAGTTTCTTTGGCGGCTTTATGAGCTGCCGACTTAACTGCAGGATTCGAAAGGTCTAACTGAAAATCTGAAACTTCACCGCACAGATCTGGATCCGCTGGCGCAACTAACATAACTCTGGATGCCTGCTCTTTGAGGATTTCACTTTGCGCAATGTGGAGCCAAGTTAGACAGCCAAGTGAGTGCCCAAAGACAATTAGTTCGCCATCGCCTGCTTCCTTGAGCATGTCCAGTTCGACTTTCAAAACTGCAAGCCACTTTGCCAAGCTGGGCAATTCGGTGTCTGGTAACTGCGGGTAGGCAACCACATGACCTTCTTTACGCAGGGCTGTGGCCAACAGTCGATGCCAGTGACCATCGGGGCGATCGTTGCCCCAGCCATGAATTATCAGCACCCGTTTCATGTAGGTAACTTTAGCGGTCGTGGAATGGGCAGATCACAATAGAATGAGGAAATGGCTGAATATCAAGTTACTTACTGGCGCGAGTTTCCTTCTATGGTTGTGGCTCGCAATGGTGAAGAAACAGTCAAAATATCTCTAGCGAATCGATTTCAAGAAGCAATCGACGAAGCGGCCATGAGATTGGATGCAGCTGATGCTGATGCCTATCTCGATGGTTGGGTGCGTAGCGAATGGATTACTGCAGATGGAGAAGCAGCAGATGTTGCCGAACGCATCAGCGCAGAACTAGAAAATTCACTCGATGACGCCACGCTTCAAGCGATGCTCGACAAGCTTTCCTAAATATAAGGAGTAATCATGGCTAACGTTTACGAATGGCTCGATGCCGGCAACACACTTGTGGGCGATGGCGCCATGGGTACTGCGCTACAGGACCTTGGTCTCACCGATGGTGGTGCGCCTGAACTTTGGAATGTCGATGAACCAGCCAAAGTTGCGTCAGTTTTAGAAGGCTATGCGGTCGCTGGTGCCAACGTGGTAACTACAAATACTTTTGGTGGCACTAAAGGTCGCCTGGAAATGCACGGTCTTGGTGATCGGGTTCATGAACTTAACAAAGCAGGCTCTGAAGTTGCTCGCGCAGTTGCCGACAAATTTGAAAACGTTTTCGTATTTGGCGATGTTGGCCCATCTGGGGAATTAATGGAACCAATGGGAACTTTGACTCCAGAATCTGGCAAAGAACTTTTTGCAGAACAAATAAAGGGTCTAGTTGCTGGTGGCTGCGATGCCATCTTGATTGAAACTATGAGTGACCTAGGAGAAGTTGCTGCTGCAGTAGCTGCTGCGCAAGAAGTAGCACCTGGAATGCCAATTGTTGCAACCTTAAGTTTTGATACAAACCTTCGAACCATGATGGGAGTTAAGCCCGCCCAAGCAATTACCGAAATTGCAGCAATGGGAGTGCGCTTAATTGGAGCAAACTGTGGTCGCGGAACCGACGAAATGCGGATCATCGCAAGTGAACTTGCAGATGCAAAGCCAGCCGACGTGCATGTCTTTATTCAGTCCAATGCTGGGTTGCCACAACTCGTCGGCGCTGACTTTGTTTACACAGGCACACCTGCAGAAATGGGTGAGTTCGCAACTGAAATGAAAGCACTAGGTATCAAAGCAATCGGATCTTGCTGTGGTTCTACAAGTGTTCACACTGCAGCTATTGCTGGGGCTCTTAAATCTTAAATGTCTGATGAACCTGATCGTGGCGACCTTGGCCCGGGAGAGTTTTATCCCGTAGTTGGAGTTGGACCACATCCAAGGCCGTGGCCAACTGAATCACATTTTGATCCAGAGCTGCTTGAACTAGGTGACCGACGTAATGTGGTCGATAAATATAGATACTGGTCAGTCGAGGCAATCGTCGCAGACTTAGACAATTCACGCGCCAAACTTCATATCGCGATTGAGAATTGGCAACACGACTTAAATATTGGGTCGGTAGTGCGCACGGCAAATGCGTTCAATGTCTCTGCAGTTCACATAGTTGGTAAAAAGGGCTGGAACCGAAGAGGTGCCATGGTCACCGATCGCTATTTGCACTTACTCCATCACCCGACAGTTTCAGATTTCATCGCTTGGTCCAATGAAAATTCAGTTCCAATCATTGGCATCGACAATGTTCCGGGTTGCGGCAATCTTGAGAGTTCGAAACTGCCAGAGTCCTGTGTTTTGTATTTTGGCCAAGAGGGTCCTGGCTTATCCGAGGAAGGTATTGCCGCCTGCACTCAAATACTAGGCATTACCCAAAGTGGATCTACGCGATCCATGAATGCTTCAGCCGCAGGAGCTATCGCGATGTATGCCTGGGCTATGCAACACAACCAGAATTGATCACGCCGAAACTGGAAAATTCAAACGCAATGAATTTGAGAGATAGTTAATGGCCTTGCGGTAGTCTGTGGGTTACGGGTA
>JBIIFI010000128.1:0-3878 GCA_044237405.1 Candidatus Nanopelagicales bacterium
TAGGGCACGGGCAGCAAAAAGCATCTCCTGATTTTGAGCAATGCCACCGATCGCTGATGCACCAGCAAAACCTAAAAGGCCAGTCATGAATGCGCGCTTACGTCCCCAGAAGTCTGAAATTCGACCGCCCAGTAGTAGCAGTCCACCAAATGCCAAAGTGTAAGCAGTTACAACCCACTGCCGGTTTGCATCGGTAATGCCAAGGTCAGTTTGCAAGACTGGCAACGCAATATTCACAATGGACGCGTCCAACACCACCATTAACTGGGCAATTGCGATCACCATTAGCGCTCTCCAGCGATTTGGATCGAGCTGGTTAGAAGTTTGGGCAGCACTTAAGTTAGACATCGGACTCCTGTGGGGTTATTGCTAAATCTTTTTGCCCTCAACTATCCCATGCCTGAGTAACGAACTTATTCATTTACGCGCCCAGCGTAGGTCACATTCCTGATTTGGCCACTGTCGGTGCGCGATAGTCTAGATCTATGCGCACCTATCTGGAGTTTCTTAAGATTCCAGGCGTAAAGCGATTAGTAGTTAGCGCGCTACCTGGTCGACTTGCCTATTCGATGATTGCGTTAGCGACATTTTTCTTTGTGCAAGATGTAACGGGCTCAATTACTTTGGCTGGCATCGCAACTGGTGTCGAAACGATCACTTCTTCCTTGACCGCAGGGTTTCGCGGAAACTTGATTGACAAACTCGGACAAACCAAACCATTAAGCTTTTTTGTTCCAACCTGGGTGTTATTGGTGATTCTTCTCAGCACGGTTTCAACACCAGCTGCAATCGTAGTGATTTCTGGATTAATTGGTTTGGCCTCGCCGCCGGTTAACTTGTCGACTCGCCCACTTTGGCGGGTACTAGTTGGGGCCGACAATTTGCGAACTGCATACGCCCTCGACACCACAGTTTCAAGTTCCATGGTTGTGGCTGGTCCAGTTATCGCAACTGCGGTAGCAATCCCATTTGGCGGTGATGTTGCGTTGCTACTGACCGCAGTCTTGATGGCTTTCGGCGGCATCGCAATCATTCAAATGCCCGCATCTCGTAATTGGAAACCCGAGCCTCAGCACGGTAATGCTTTGCTGCTGCTTCGGAATCGGAAATTTCAAATTCTTGCAGTCGAAGGAATGGTATTCGGGCTTGCTTGGGGAATTCTAGAAATCTCCATCCCGGCATTTGCTACTTTGCAAGGAAGGCCGGGTCTTTCCGCTCCGCTACTCGCAACTTTGGCAGGCGCCAGCATTATCGGCGGCTTACTGATCGGGAGTCGAAAATCCCTCACCACGCCATTGCAAGGATTTAAGTGGGCAAGTCTTGGCGCTTCGATTGCAGCTTTGCCGTTAGCACTAACTTCACCGGGTTGGTCAATGGCAATTGTCTTGGGCTTACTTGGGTTAGGAATGGGTTTTGCTCAGGTTTATCACTGGGAAGTGTTGGAGGCAGTGCGTCCACAAGGCACCGCGACTTCGGCGCAAGCTTGGCTATGGGCAGTAGAAGGTTCAATGCTGGCAGTTGGTATTGCCTTAGGCGGGTACTTAGTTGAGTTTGTGAGTCCACAGTCTGCGCTCATTGGTGTATCTCTTGGCCTGGCGCTTTCAACTATCTACGTCTGGCAGTTTGCAGCCGCCCGACTACCCGAAGCCAATAAACCTTTGTCAGAATCCCAGATGGCAGATGTCATCGCTGACTTAGAATCACCTGCGGAATAGCCAAAATCCTAAATGTCCAAAGTTTCTTTAGTTACTCGCCAGTAACTTTATGTCTGGCTAAATTATGTACAAACCTTTGACATTTTGCGCTCACGGAAGAACCCTGCATTGCCATACTGCAGGTACTATTACTCGAAGTGATAATTATTTAACTATACGAATCTAGCTAGTGAAAGGAGCAAAACAAACATGGCTAAGGCAGCACAAAGTGCAACCGCAAATAAGACTGGCCTTGAATGGTTGCGTGCTCGGATGGAAAAACTTGGCTACAACTCATTAGAAGAAGTTGCCCGAGAAATTCAAATCAATCGCGGCAACCTATACCGATATTTTTCGCTCGAGACTCGTCCCAGCGTTGCTTTGCTGCCAGATCTATGTCGCGTTCTAAAGGCATCGCCTGCGGACATTTTGAAAGCTTTGGAAATTTTAGGGCCGAACGATCGCCTTTGATCCATAAGTAATAACTGGATCTACCGTAGAAATAATTTCGTTCGCTTCAGTATTTCGAATAAAAATTCTAGCCGGTGCGAAATCTTTCTCGTGCAGATGCAGCAAGGCTTCTTCGACAGCGTTAATGAGTTCAGCTCGGCAAAACTCTAATCCATGTGCAATGTTTTCACTCGCGCTAATGGTCAAGCGTACCCGCGGACCATCCAGCAGCTCCACTCGCGGCGTTATAGCCTCGTCAGAAATTGCTAACTCAAGCATCTAAACCAATCTTTCTTAATCGCACATCTTTGGACAATGGCAACACATTTTCATATGTTGCCATTCTGCAGCATAACGGAAGGTGCTGGCACCACCCAGCGCATCCTGTCTTGGGCATTCAATCTCGTTGCGAAATTCAAACACAGCCATAAACCTAGAGCAGCACTCTGACAATTTCTGGCTGAGAATCTGTGTCCCATTCTTTAGCCCTTGAAAACTCAACCTTTTTTACATCCAATGGATACTTTGGAATTTTCGGCAGCAAGTAGAGTTGAAATGTGCAAATCCCCAAAGCGCTAGGGAAAACCCGCCATCATCCAGCGCGCCACCGGATTCGTGGCGTTGGCTACTTCTCCAGAATTGGTCCGGGCATTGTTACTGGAGCCGCTGATGACGATCCATCTGGTATCGGGACCTACTCACAAACTGGTGCGCAATTTGGGTACCGCCTGCTTTGGGCTGCGCCGATTCTCCTGCCCTTTGCCTTTGCAATCCAGGAAACTTGCGCCCGCCTAGCCTTAGTTTCAGGTCAGGGCCTTGCCGGGTTGATCAAACGCAGAATGCCAGTTTTGGTTCTTTATACGACCGTATTCTTGGTCGCTTTAGCCAATACCGTAAACATCGCGGCTGACTTAAGTTCGATGGCGGCAGTCACGTTAATGTTTATTGACATTCCCCAGCTCGTGGCAGTTCTTGTTATCGCTTTAGCCGTTGGCGTCGCCGAAATCTTTATTCCATATCATCAATATGCACGAGTGTTGCGCTGGCTTTGTCTGTCCCTGATCAGTTACATCGCAGTGCTTGCTGTTGCCAAAGTAGATTGGGCCAGCGCTTTAACTGGGCTCACTCACATTAGCCTTGGCTGGAATCGCCTTGACCTTGCGGCCATAATCGCGATTGCTGGAACAACGATTTCGCCATACTTATTTTTCTGGCAGGCTGCTGAAGAAATTGAAGTAACGGGCGCAGCACCTGACACTTCGCCATCTCACATTAAAGCCATGCGCGGTGATGTCCTCGTGGGAATGATCTCTGGGGTATTTGTGATGTTTGCAATTATGACAACTACCGCAGCCACTTTGAACGTACAAGGAATTACCCAGATTAATTCCCCAGAGCAGGCAGCTCAAGCGTTGCAACCAATTGCAGGAGATGCTGCTGGGATTCTTTTTGCGCTAGGAATTTTAGGAACTGGGTTGCTGGCTGTGCCAGTCCTTGCTGGATCAACTGCCTATGCGATCAGCGAAGCAATGGGTTGGCACGAAAGTCTGGAGCGTAAACCTAGTCAGGCTAAACAGTTTTATGCAGTTATCGCTGTCTCCATGCTTATCGCAATTGCGCTAAATTTCATCGGCATTAATCCAATGCGTTCGTTGATTGTTGCTGCTCTGCTAAATGGTCTAACTGCACCAATTTTGATGGGAATTATTTGGTGGCTGGCGCGCGATAAGAAAC
>JBIIFI010000090.1:0-4725 GCA_044237405.1 Candidatus Nanopelagicales bacterium
CGCTTGGGGCTTAAATCTTTGGATGAGCTGCCGCCTATTGCAGCGCACTTACCGATGCCAGACAATGTCGAAGAAGTTCTCGATTTAGCAAGCAATTAATTGCACTTATGGATGAGAATGAAGTTCGATTGCAGAAAGTTCTAGCAAGCGCGGGACTTGGATCAAGACGCAAGTGCGAAGAATTCATAACTGCCGGTCGCGTCACAGTTAATGGCGATGTGGCAGATGAATTGGGAACCAGAGTAAATCCAAGCGTGGACATTGTTCATGTGGATGGTGTCCGAATTGCGCAAACGAGCGGACACATCGTGGTGGCATTAAATAAACCGCGCGGTGTAGTTACTACTATGACCGACGAACACGGCAGGGAATGCGTAGGAGATTTAGTGGCGGAGTTTGAACAGCGACTTTTTCACGTAGGTCGACTGGATGCTGAAACCGAAGGACTTCTGCTACTGACCAATGATGGCGAATTGAGCCAGCGGTTAGGTCATCCGTCACATGGAATTGTCAAGACCTACTTGGCCCGGGTATCGGGTCGAGTTACTAAGTCCGATATCGAAAAAGTACTTGCGGGATACCCCGTTGAGGGCACACCCGTTGCCGTGACAGCTTGCAAGATTTTTGAAACAGGTAAGAATCAAACGGTTGTCGAGATTTCTATCCATGAGGGTCGCAATCGCATTCTGCGCAAACTTTTCGATGAATTGGGTTATCCAGTTATTGATCTGGTTCGCATCAAAATTGGTCCGATATCTCTTGGCAGCCTTAAATCTGGACATTTGCGAGTGCTCGAGAACAAGGAATTAGGAAAACTTTATAGTTCGGTTGGGCTCTAGAATTAGTTCTGTGAACATGAGAGCTATCCGCGGCGCGACCTGCCTACAGCAAGACGACGCATCTGAGATGGCTGATGCGGTCACGGAATTGTTGTCTGAGATTTTGCAGCGAAATTCACTGACTACCGACAATTTAATCAGCGTGCTTTTTACCGTGACTCCCGACCTGCATAGCGCTTTTCCAGCCGCCGCTGCCCGTGGACTTGGACTTGCTGATGTGCCACTGATTTGCGCCCAAGAAATTGATGTCGCAGGAGCAATGCAAAAAGTGGTGCGTGTTATGTTGCATGTGGAAACTGAAAAGACTCGCACTGAAATTAAACATGTTTACCTACGTGGCGCGGAAGCACTTCGACAAGATATCGCGCAATAGTCATGCCGGAATCAAAATTTAGTTCTACTGGAAACGTTTTAGTAATTGGTTCTGGACTTATTGGAACATCAGTTGCACTTGGCTTAACTGCGCAGGGGCGTAAAGTTTTCCTCTCCGATATCAATCAATCTGCACTAGCTGATGCGGTGCGTGTTAGTGGCGCTAACGCTTTTCAAGATGAAGCCATTTCGCTAGTCGTAGTAGCCACACCACCAGCAAAAGTAGCTCAAGTTATTCATCAAGCAGCAGCAGACCATCCAGATGCAGTCATTACCGATGTGGCAAGTGTCAAAGTTGCAATCTTTAACGAACTCATCGAGTTGAGCACAACTGCTTGGGATCGTATTGTGGGTGGCCACCCAATGGCTGGTCGTGAAGTCTCTGGCGCAGTCGGAGCACAAGGAAATTTATTCCTCGATCGTCCGTGGGTCTTATCTACAAGACCTGATACTTCACCAGAAGCTATCCAAGTTGTAAATGATTTAGTAACTTCATTAGGGGCATTTCCAGTTTCCCGAACTGTCGAAGAGCATGATCAGGCAGTGGCGTTAATTTCGCACACACCTCAAGTGGTTGCCTCTGTGCTAGCCGGAGAATTGATGGATGCCGAAAATTCGCAAATTGAATTGGCTGGGCAAGGGATTCGAGACACCATTCGGATCGCTGGATCTGATGCCACGCTCTGGACCGACATCTTGAGCGAAAATTCCGAGTTCGTAGCATCCCAGGTCACTCAGGTTGCCAATGGCTTACTTGATTTTGTAGCTGCATTGAATGCAGGGGACCGGCAGGCAATTGCAGAAAAACTAACTCGTGGCTCACAAGGCCGAGATCGACTACCAGGTAAACATGGTGCCACCAGTGAGCGCACAGCCATTTTGGCTGTTCGACTCGATGATAAACCTGGCGAACTTGCAAGACTTTTCATAGTTGCTGCAGATTCGCAGGTTAACTTGGAAGACGTCCGAATAGATCATTCACTCGGTCATCCAACAGGCTTGGTAGAACTCTCTGTTACTCCTACCGCCATACCTAAACTTCAAGCCGCGCTGATGGATGCGAACTTTTTGGTAATTTCCTAGCCTGCTAGAACGGGTAGACTGCAATACATGTCCAAACCGCTCGTAATAGCCATAGATGGACCCAGCGGATCGGGCAAATCTAGTGTTTCGCGCGCTGTGGCGACACAATTGGGTTTGGATTACTTAGACACTGGCAGCATGTACCGGGCTATGACTTGGTACATCCAAGATCTCGGTATTGATGTCAACGATGCAGTTAAAGTCGCCGATCGCGCGCAAGCCGCGGCGATCCAGCCCAATACCGATCCCAGCGAGCCAGGTATTCGGGTAGCTGGCATAGATGTTTCAAGTCCGATTCGCGGCGCAACTGTGACACAGGCTGTCAGCGCAGTTAGTGCAGTGCCTACCGTAAGAGAGCTGATGGTAAATCTGCAGCGCGAAATTGTCGCAAAGTCACCAGTTGGCATCGTTGTTGAAGGCAGAGATATCTGCGCGGTGGTTTTACCCGACGCGCAAATCAAACTTTTCATCACGGCTGACCCGGCGGCCCGAGCTGAGCGCAGGGCAAAAGAAGTTGACGCCGAAGTAGCTGCAACTAGCGAAAGTCTGGCGCAACGAGATTTAGCAGATTCCACTCGCGCAGTTTCTCCATTAGAGATAGCACCGGATGCAACGGTTATCGACACCACACATTTGAATCTAACCGATGTGATTGCCAAAGTTATTGACTTAGCGCAGGCCGCTCGTGGCTGATCTAGATCCTGATGCCGAAACAATCATCTATGACGTTGCCGGAGATGTAGTCGAACTCGATGACTCAATTGAGATTCCGGAACGTTGGGAAGACTTAACGGAATCTGAGTACACCACACTTCTTGATCAACTCGGATTACCGAATGACGAAATTTTAGATGACCGAGATTTTGCTGGCACGTTGCCGATCGTCGCAGTGGTTGGTCGACCTAATGTGGGCAAATCAACGCTGGTTAATCGCATAATTGGTCGTCGTGAAGCCGTGGTCGAAGACACTCCAGGTGTTACCCGTGATCGAGTGCGTTACGAATCAGAGTGGAACGGTGTTCCCTTTATAGTTGTCGACACAGGTGGTTGGGAACATGACGCAGTGGGCATGAGCGCTCAGGTATCTGCGCAGGCAGAAGCCGCGATCAATACCAGCGATGTCGTGGTTTTCGTAGTTGATGCCACTGTTGGCGCCACTGATGCTGACGAACAAATTGTGCGAGTACTTCGACAAGCAAAAGTTCCGGTGATTTTGGTTGCTAACAAAGTTGATGATGAACGCGCAGAGTTAGAAGCCACCAGACTTTGGTCACTTGGCTTAGGGGAGCCCTACACAGTTTCTGCCTTACATGGCCGGGGTAGTGGTGACTTACTCGATGTCGTGCTAGCCGCGCTACCCGAGGAAGGTTCGGGCCAGGCCCGGCCGCGCAGCCCACATCGCGTTGCACTACTCGGCAAACCAAATGTCGGTAAATCAAGCTTGCTAAACGCAGTAACTGGCGAGCGACGCGCGGTAGTTGACAGCGTCGCCGGCACAACAGTCGATCCAGTCGATGAGCTCGTGGTAATCGATGATGAAGAATGGATCTTGGTAGACACTGCAGGAATTCGTCGAAAATCCAAGAACGCCTCAGGACACGAATACTTTGCAACATTGCGGACTAAATCGGCGCTAGATAAAGCCGATGTTGCTGTTGTGCTGCTTGATGCGAGCGCACCTATGACAGAACAAGATTTGCGCATCATCTCCATGGTTGTTGAGTCTGGTCGCGCACTTGTGATTGCTTTCAATAAATGGGATTTAGTCGATGACGAGCGACGCTTCTATTTGGAACGCGAAATTGAACGCGACTTGGTGCAAGTTGCCTGGGCGCCCAGGATTAATTTCAGCGCCAAAACTGGCTGGCACAAAGATCGACTTGCGCCAGCACTTCGCACAGCAATCCAAGGCTGGGAGACCAGAGTTCCAACCGGTCGCATGAATGCATTCTTGGCAGACATCGTCGCGAGCCATCCGCACCCGGTAAGAGGGGGTAAGCAACCTAAAATTATGTTTGGAACCCAAGCAAGTGTGGCCCCTCCAGTCTTTGTTTTGTTTACCACCGGATTCCTAGAGGCTGGATACCGACGTTTCGTAGAGCGCAGATTCCGTGAAGAGTTCGGTTTTTCTGGCTCACCAATTGTGATAAATCTACGAATTCGGGAAAAACGCAGGCGCTAACTATTGGGGCAAATGCCCGAATTTACTTGAAATTGGCGCAGTCCTTAGTAACGAAGCGGTAACTCATTGCCAAAGGAGCCGATTCGCCTTGAATTATCTGTACTTCTCCCGTTATTTTAGTAGTTGCTCGAAAAGAATTCGTCGAGCCAACGAGAGGAAATACAAATGATCAAGCCGATCAAAATTGGTGTGCTAGCTGTTGCTGGCGCGCTTGCGCTTGCTGCTTGTGGCGGAAGTGGATCCGGTGCA
>JBIIFI010000091.1:0-4724 GCA_044237405.1 Candidatus Nanopelagicales bacterium
TGCTGGAAGTACGCGCTGGAATAGCTCGTATGGAATGGTGACCGCTTCAGGTTTGCGGTGTGAACCAAAGACCACCGGTGTGGCTGTGATTCCCTCTGTGCGGAATCTGGCCATGACCTTTGAAAATTCCTCACGGGCCTCACCAACGGGGCTGACCTCGATGAAATCGAATAATGCGCTCATGCCTTAAGGGTAAACGAAAAACCCCAACTTGTACAGATTTTTGTACAAGTTGGGGTTTCCCTTAAGTTAGAGCGTTTTGACTACTCAACTGGTTCGTCAGTTAGCCACTGTGGTGACGGCAAGTGAACCAGCACTAGGCCAAAGATCGCAAGCACTGAGTTTCTAAACGCCGGCTCAAGACCGTTCCATTCAACCGAGCGCCACATTTGGAACCACTCGCCGCCGATCGTAATGAAGCCACCCATGAACAAAACTACGATCATCAAAAGCCCGATGGTACTGAATTTGCGAGCAGCGAAATAAAGCTTGGTCTTGCTCGACTTAATCCAAAGGAATGTTGCAAACATCAGAACCAGCGCCGCAATAGATTCCCAAATGATCACGCCTACATAAGCGATTGTGATTACAGTTTCGTTTGTGATCGCACGACCCATGACGTCAGGATCAAGACCAACGCCTTCACCCTGACCAAAGTTTGTTGTGTCCATGCGCAATACATGGTTCACGAAATCAAAGTTAGTTTGGTAATCAAATATATTGCCGATAGCAACGAGCAGCATGTAAAGCCCATTTATAACTACGACCACAGCGGCAGCCATTGCTAAGGAGCCAAAACCCCACGTTTGTTTTTTATCCTGCATCGTCATTGCATTTCCCCTCGTCGACACTCAGTAAGAGCATGACAGAGAAATTCGGGAAATTCAGACATTTCATTTCAACGTGGGTTTGGACACAGGGTTATCGCTACGTTGCCTTAAGACACACACCTGCAGGAATTCGAAACTCAAAATGTTCACTATCCGTGGCCAGGGCCAAATTCAAATGCCATTGCATTTGAATCAAATAAATACTGATTTCGACCCCGAAGCCCTAGCTGCCCAAACGGGTTCCCCGGTTGGGCATTGGATTTATAGATCGAGGAATCATTCCCCTTATAACTTTCACATGTGGCCAGGGCCGGGGTCGAACCGGCGACCTTTCGAGTTTCAGTCGAACGCTCGTACCAACTGAGCTACCTGGCCACGCAAAATCGATCAACATCAGGGATGAAAACCGATCTTGCAGCGACCCCGACGGGACTCGAACCCGCGACCTCCGCCGTGACAGGGCGGCGCGCTAACCAACTGCGCTACGGGGCCTTAGATACCAACCTTAAAGGTTGGTACTTCAGCCGATTTCCTAGCGGTCAGGCCAAGAAACCTTGCGTACCCCCAACGGGATTCGAACCCGTGTTACCGCCGTGAAAGGGCAGCGTCCTAGGCCACTAGACGATGGGGGCAAATGCCTTCTTGCGAAAGGCACGAGATTGAAGCATACGGGAAAACTGCTATTTCAAGCAAAGTTGGGTGAGCAGGCCGCAGTGACTACTTCGAGACTTAGGGCTGGGAACTAGGAGTTTTAACTTTGTCCAACAAAGGCGGCCGCGCCAGAGATCGAGCTGGACAGCAGGAGCACCTGGACTTCTTCTTGGCGATAGCGTCGGTGTCCGCCTAGGGTGCGAACCGCGGTTAATTTGCCAGCATCAGCCCACCGAGTCACAGTCTTTGGATCCACGCGAAATAGCGACGCTACTTCAGCTGGGGTCATTAGCATTTGGGACTCAGGCACAGGAAACCTACAATTCTGGATAATAATTCTTTAGTCATTAAATCCCCCAAATCGGACATCAGCCAGCCCAGAAGGCCTATTTCGGGCGATCTTTAACAAATCCTTACCATTACCCAGCCGTAAGCCCTATTGCCCTTTAAATCCGCCTAAAACTACCCTTCAGATGCACGGAATGCTGGCTCAGATAGACTGTGATTCTGTTAACACGGGTCAAAGATTTGAAATCTGACTCACTGGAAACAGCAAAACTAGATACTCCGGGTAGTTAAGGGGGCGCAGCCATGGGACGTGGCCGTGCAAAAGCTAAGCAAACAAAAGTTGCTCGCGATTTGAAATACAACAGCCCCAATACTGACTTAAGCGCGCTTCAGGCCGAGCTTGGTGGCTCATCTTATGTTGCTTCAGAATCTGAAAACGAAACTACAGATATCGAATCAGATCCATACGCAAAGTATTACGAAGATGAAGACGAAGAAGCTTAAGGCTTACTTGTAGTTTCCTACTAGGGTTACCGCGCCACCATTTCCACCCTTGGCAACGGCATCTCCCATTTCACCTGCATTGCGACTTCGCACTTCGCCACAAACCCAAGCCGATAATCCACTTGCCTGCAGAGAAGTTATCGCAAGTTGCGCGGCACTGGCTGGAACAAAAACCAGCATGCCAATACCCATGTTAAAAGTTTTTTCCGCTTCGCTGCGGTCGATGTTTCCGCGCGCTTGCAGCCAAGCAAAGATTGCTTGCGGACTCCAAGTGGAGCGATCGATTTCCAGAGCAAGCTCGGCTGGCATTACGCGCGCAACATTGGCTGCAATGCCGCCGCCAGTGATGTGAGAAATCGAGTGAACAGGAACAGCCTTGATTAAGTTCAAAACATCTTTGGCATAAATGCGAGTTGGCTCTAGCAGTTCTTCACCCAGAGTACGCGAAAACTCTGCGACATGATCGTGCACATCCAGTCCTGCAACATTAAACGCAACATGCCTAGCTAAGGAATATCCATTTGAATGCAGTCCGCTGGAACTAATTGCTATTGCCACATCACCGGCAACGACTCGATCTGGACCAAGTAAATCTGTTGCATCGACGACGCCAGTTCCGGCGCCTGCGATGTCATAGTCATCAACACCAAGTAATCCTGGATGCTCGGCAGTTTCGCCACCAACTAATGCACAGCCAGCCAGCACACAGCCGTTTGCGATACCAGTAACAATTGCTGCCACTCGTTCTGGGTGAACTTTACCCACCGCGATGTAGTCGGTCATAAACAATGGCTGAGCGCCACAAACGACTAAGTCATCGACCACCATGGCAACTAAATCCATCCCAACGGTGTCGTGGATATCCATTCGCCGCGCGACATCAATTTTGGTTCCAACCCCATCAGTTGAAGTCGCTAGCAATGGCTTAGTCATGGTTTTGAACGCGCTGATATCAAATAATCCTGCAAACCCACCAAAGTCGCCAACCACTTCGCTGCGAGTAGATTTTGCGATTGCGCTGCGCATCAAATCAACAGCGCGTTCTCCTGCTTCGGTGTCGACGCCTGCATCGGCATACGAAGACTTTTCATTTCCCTTACTCAAGGTCGACGAACCACTTCATCAATTGCAGTCAGGTCGTCGTGGGCAATGCCAAACCCTTCCAGCACATGCTTACCAAGTTTTGCTTCATCTGGAAGTTCCACTGGATAGACACCATCAAAACAAGCTCGGCATAAGCGATCCTTGGCCACATTTGTGGATTCGATCAACGCATCAAGTGAAATAAATGAGAGCGAATCAGCCCCGATTGATTGTCGGATTTCATCGATAGTTAAACCATTTGCAATCAGCTCGGCGCGAGTTGCAAAATCAATGCCATAAAAGCATGGCCATTGCACGGGCGGACTAGAAATTCGAACGTGAACTTCTAGCGCTCCAGCTTCACGCAGCATTTTTACAATCGCGCGCTGAGTGTTGCCGCGCACAATTGAATCGTCAACCACAACTAGGCGCTTGCCTTCGATGACTTCGCGTAGTGGATTTAGCTTCAGTCGAATACCCAGCTGGCGAATAGTTTGGCTGGGTTGGATGAATGTGCGTCCGACGTAGGCGTTCTTAACAAACCCTTGAGCAAATGGAATGCCACTTGCTTGGGCATATCCAACTGCAGCTGGGGTACCAGATTCAGGAACTGGAATAACTACATCAGCAGCCACCGGGAATTCTTTAGCCAGGCGGCGGCCAACTTCAACGCGCACGCCATGCACTGCATTGCCATTGATTGAAGTATCTGGTCGAGCTAAGTACACAAATTCAAAGAGACAGCCTTTTGGATCAGCCTCAGCAAATCGCATGGAGCGCAGACCGTGTTCATCGATCGCTACGATTTCACCAGGTTCAATCTCTCGAACAAAAGTTGCACCGACGATATCAAGAGCTGCAGTTTCCGAAGCAATTACCCAGCCGCGTTCTAGTCGACCAAGCACTAATGGACGAATGCCTTGCGGGTCACGCGCACCATACAAAGTTTGATCATCCATAAACACAAGTGAGAAAGCGCCGGCAACTTTAGGTAACTCGAGCATGGCTGCAGCTTCCATTGTCATGTCAGGATGCGCTGCTAAAAGTGCGGTCAAGATATCGGTATCGGTTGTAGCCAAATTCCCAAAGTCTGGATACAGCTCACCAGCTGATTCCCGCGCATCTCGCAGCCGTGAAGTTAACTCGTGCGTATTAGTTATGTTGCCATTGTGGGAAAGTGCTAGGTGCCCAGTGGCAGTTGCGCGGAAAGTTGGTTGCGCGTTATCCCAGCAACTTGATCCGGTGGTGCTGTAACGCGTGTGCCCGATTGCAATGTAACCAACGAGTGATTCGAGAGCTGATTCTGTAAAAACTTGTGAGACTAAACCCATGTCTTTAAATACTGTGATGTTGTGGCCATCACTGACT
>JBIIFI010000001.1:0-17028 GCA_044237405.1 Candidatus Nanopelagicales bacterium
TAAAAGATTTTCTGGTTTTTCGATTACCTGATCAGCGACGTAATAAAAGGCGGCTTCAACACAGTCATCTGGAACACCCAGTGCTTGGGCAGCTGCTTGTCGGTAAATACTCAATTGCAAAGAATTTGCCGAGCCCGGTGTTCCAGTTTTCCAGTCCACGACTAACCATCGGTCTGGTGCTGACGGATCATCGCTGGTTCCCGCGAACAAGGCGTCTAACCTGCCGCGCAAAGTTCTGCCACCTAGTACTAACGCAAACGGCAGTTCGAGTGATTTAGGTGTCCGAGCGCCGAATGGACCAGCTTCGAAGGCTTGCTTTAGTTGGGACAGTTCTGCATCTGTGTAGATTTCGTCATCCATGGCACCAAGCAAGTTCTCGGCATCAAAAAGTGTTCGATTGCCATAAAACGTTTCAACCCAGGAATGAAATGCCGTGCCTCGATCTGCGGCGCCAGAAGGTTTGCGCGGCATCGGCCTGACTAGTGACTTTAAGAACGAGTCCTGATCTTGATTCAAGGAAATCAACTGGCTAGCGGAAAGTGAAGTTGGGAGTCGCACCAAACGTTCCGTTGCGGCGTAAGCCTGGGCCTGGTTCACGATGGCTGCCAAGTCAGCTTCCCAAGCAGTCACCTGGTCTTGCTCATCAGTATTCAATTTCGTCAGGTCATGGGGATTTTGCATAGCTTGCGTTACTAAATCTGCAGCACTGCGAATGCGATCTCGAGTGGTCTGGGCAAGCTGAGGTGGCCACATTTGATAGATGATATTTTGCAGCAATGGATTGCTGGCCTCATCTTCTGGTGGCGGCGCCCAATCACCTTGATGGGTAGCTTGTTCGTGTAAATCAATTAAGAAGTTGCTCGGGCCACGTGGTTTCGATTGCGTTGGGCCCCACCACGATCCACTAGCAATTACGGCGTGCTTAGCCCTTGTGACAGCCACATAGGCGAGTCTGCGCTCGTCAATGGTTGCCAACTCTGCAGCGGCCTCTGTGTAGGCCTTGTAATCCACACCTCGCGGTCCTGATGGATTTGGAAACTGTGGCAGCAGCGGGTTAATCGGTGTTGATAACGCATCAGGCGGCACTCGAAATGCATTCCTTGGCCAGTGTCGATCTTTGGGAGTTGACGGGAAAACACCTGTAGTTAAATCGGGCAGCACGACAATTGGAAATTCCAAGCCTTTGGATTTATGGATTGACATAACAAACACTGCGTTATCACTTAACGTAACTTCGGCTTCGACTAATGAATTAAATCGTTGCCCGGTTTGTAAGTATTCTAAAAACGCAGCAACACTCGAATCGCCTTCAAGGTTTCGGTAACTTCCAGCTAGGTCAATTAAAGCTGCGAGGCGATCAAAGTTAGTTGTGCCTGCTGGTGAACTTGTCGCCATCGCTTCGATACCAATGCCAGTTACGCGAATAATTCGACTAATCAAGTCAATCGCTGATTCCGTGGAATGGTTACGCAACATTCTTAGTTGAGCAGCGAGTTCAATCATTCGAACGCGGGCCTGGGCTGAGTAAGGCGCGTTGTCGTTCTCGCTGACAAGCTCTAGTGCATCTAGCAAGCTAACTCGTTGCGACTTATCTACAGAAGCGACGATGTGATCCAGTTGCACATCAATTGAAGCACCTGGCATGACATCAGTTCGAACTAAATCTGTAGCATGTCTTCCAAGCACTGCTAAATCTCGCGGTCCAATTTGCCAGCGCGGACTCAACAGAATTCGCGCTAACGCAGAATTCGCAGTTGGATCGTGAGTGACTTCAAGGTAGCTAACAACCTCGCGTACCTCTGGCAAATTAATCAAAGCACCTGGATCTACGACTTGAACTGGGATGCCACGCGCCTCAAGGGCAGCTACGTAATGACCGGCATTTTTCTTTTCGCGCAACAAAACTGCAACTTCATTCCAGGTTTTCTCTGGCTTTAGGTTTGCAACTTGGTCACAAATCCAATTGACTTCATCGGTAAACGTAGGCAAGAGCGCAGTTTGAATTTTTCCAGGTGGCATTTTGGGATCTGCGGCGACCAGCTCCACAATCTCTGGATGAATAGTTCGCAACTGATCACTTAGTTTGTTTGCAGCTTTGAGAATATTCTTACCAGATCTACGGTTAGCTGTTAACGTAAAAGTTAAAGCGGGTTGCATTCCTGATTCTGTAACACGCATAAAATCAGTTTTGAAATTTTCCATATTTGTAATTTCAGCACCACGCCAACCGTAAATCGCTTGACACGGATCACCTACTGCCATAACAGAATGGCCTTCACCAAATAACTGTTGCAGTAAAACTTTCTGGGACAGCGAAGTATCTTGATACTCATCTAATAAGACGACGTGATACTGAGACTTGAGCATGGCCCGCATAGTTTCGGATGCTTGCGCTGCTTGCGCAGCCAGTCTTATCTGGTCAGAGTAATCGATTATATCGTGGGTGAGCTTTGCGCTGCGGAAATCCATTACTAACTGGGATAGCACGATACGTTTGCGACAAGTTTTGATCATGTCGTGCGTCAACTCTTGTTTCTTTTCCAGGCTTTCCAGTCCAGCTAGCTGCGCGGTATCAATTTCAATTATGAGATTTGGGTCTACTAAATAATTCGAGCAGTTTTCATCTAACTTCAGCAGTTCGGTTACCGCAGTAGTTGGGCTGTATCCAAATTCACCTAAGTCTTGAGAAGTTGAGCAGACTACTCGCATAGCCAACTGATATCTGGTGGCATCAACAACAACTCGAGCATCAGGTTCTAACCCAAGACGTAAGGCGTGCTCCTTAAGTAGTCGAGAGCCAAATGCGTTGTAGGTAGAAATTACGGGTTCGCCCAAATCGGCGTTTGCCAAATCTGCGGGAAGATAGGCCACAGCGCGAGGCAAGAAGCCCTTTACTCGAGTTAGCAATTCATTGGCGGCCTTAGTGGTAAAAGTTAATCCCAATATGCGATCGGGCATGATCTGTTGGGTCATTATGAGCCAAGCGATTCGCCCTGCCATCACTGTGGTTTTACCGGTACCGGCTCCAGCCACAATCATGCTTGGATCCAATGGAGCGGTAATGGCAGCGAGCTGTTCTTCGCTTGGTGCAAATCCTAAAACTTTTGCTAAATCTTTCAGAGTTACTTCGTTCACGAAAGCACCTGCTTACCCTCGGGCGCAGCCGGACACAGCATTCTTACCTTGCATGATTTGCATTTTTGCTCGTCGTATCGAGCTTCGTATTTTTCATCCAGAATTACTAAGGCTGCTTGACCAATTCGTTGCACCAAAGGTGTATCGGAATTTTCATCATGAGTTTCTGGAGTCACCTGTTGAACTAACGCTTTGTCAGTATTCTCTTTTTCGCCAACTCGAAGTTGCACCAGCGCAGCACCGTCAACTTTGAGATCTGGCTTACGTTGTGTAATTTGATCGTCTTGGGTGTAGTAACCAGTTTGCAAAATGAAGGCATACAGCGCTAACTGCACATCTTTTTGTAACTCGGCCTTCTTTTTTGATTCCTTACTAGTTTTAAAATCAAAAACCATAACACCGTCTTCAGTAAATTCAATCCGATCAGCGCGACCCGAAATTGCAAGTTGGACGTCGCGCTTGGTGCCATCAGATTGGGCAACACTGACTGTGGTTGCTAGCGAAAGTCCAGATTCTGTCACGCTTGCGTTTTCATTGTGATCAAGTAGCCATGACAAAAGGCGCACGGATGCTTCGTGTGCAGCCTGACGCTCGCGCTGCGACTCCCACTTCGCTTCGTAACCCATGCCAGACCAAAGTCGATCTAACTGCTCATCGATTGCAGTAATTTCACTTGGTATGTCTCCGGCTGAAAGTCCTTGTGCAATGGCGTGCAAGGCATTTCCAAACACCATCGGGGTAGCAGATTGCGATACTGCGCCTAACTTGCGCTCCAAGAACCACTGAGCTGGACATTGTTCGATGGCAGTGATGCCAGAAGCTGAGATCGAAACTTGGGAATTGGGCGGCCTCAAATTTTCAGTAGGTTCAAGTGCGCCCCACCACTGTTGCGGGTTGGCATAGGCAAACAACGAACCAAAATTGTTCGCCATATTTGCTAACTGGTTTGCTGCAGCTAATTGCAATGGTTTAGGAGTTTTAGGTTCACTCAATATTCGACGCAAATCAGCGATTAGCCCATCGGCACTAAGTGGTCGTTTCGGACGGCCAACGATGTGGGCAGGAGCTAAATGTTTTAGCGCATCTGTGATGTTCTCAATAAAGCGTGATGGCCCAGGTCCCTCATCCCGAATTGATGTGTCAGTTGCAGTGATCATGAGAGTTTGCATTGCCCGAGTCATCGCAACATAAAAAAGTCGTCGTTCTTGGGCAAGTAGTTCGCGTGTAGTCAACGGCATTAACTCAAGGCCAGGACCAATGCGATCAGACTGCAAAAGCGTTTGATGTTGACGCAAATCTGGCCATAGTTCTTCTTGCGCCCCCGCTACGACTACAAACTTCCACTGCAATCCTTTAGCTCGATGCGCAGTCAGCAATCGCACCGAATCATTGCGAACATCATTTTCGGCTAGAGCTTCAGCAGGAATTTCTTGGGCTTCAATCTCGTCTAAGAAATTGGTTAGATCTTTGCCGCGACCGCGGGCAACGAAACGATTAGCTAAATCAAAAAGTGAACAAATCGCATCTAAGTCTCGGTGCGCCCTAGTGCTTGCAGATCCAAACCCAAGCGCTTGATCCTGCAGTTTTGCTGGCCAGGCAGTTCCTTGCCAAAGCGTCCAAAGCACTTCATGTGGGCTAGCCCCATTGCGCATTTGCTCGCGGGCAGATTGCAATATTGTGCCCAACTTGGTGATTGCTTTAACTACGGAATCATGACGACCAGGCGGAACATCTAGTAGCAGCTTTGGATCAAGTAGTGCATTTGCAATTAACACCATCGCTGGCCGAGGTGCGCGCTCTGGTGAGCTGTCAGCAGCACGTAAGTAACTTCCAAAACGACGTAAGTCAACTGGATCAACGTTGCCTAATGGACCACTCAACAAGTCTGCGACAACTTCTACATTTGCATAGCTTGGATTATCAATAACGCGCAATGAAGTCACCAATGGTGAAACTGCAGGATCTTGATGCAGCGGGATTTCGTCCGCGGCAACTTCAACCGGAATTCCGGCCGCGACAAAAGCGCGATAAATAGTTGGAATTGAGACGGTTGCAGAACGGACAATTACTGCGAAGTCAGACCAATTCAAATCCGCAGTGGCATGCGCGCGCGCAATCGCATCTGCGATGTGGGCAGCTTCTGCGCCCGGTGAATCAAAAGTCTGAATCGAAATTTCACCAGGTTGGTCTGAGGTGCAAACAGGATTGCGATGAATCTGAATATCTCGAGGATTAAATCCGGCAGGAACTCGATCTCCGATAACCGCGCTGGCTGCTGCTCTGATTTCACTTCCAAACCGACGGCAGGTTGAAAGTACGACATTGGTAATTGGCTTGCCGAAAACTTTTTCAAACTCAGATTCGAAATTACGGATACCTGATTCGTCTGCACCTCGGAAACCATAGATTGCTTGATCTACATCTCCAACGATTACCAATGAGCTATCTGCATTCACCATCGCCTTTAGTAGGGCAACTTGACCAGGATCAGTATCTTGATACTCATCAACATAAATTGCCTTGAAAGTTTTATGCAGATAATCCTGGACATCAGGACGATGACTCAATAACACGGCGCGATGAATGAGTTCTGGATAATCAAGAACGCCCTCAGAATCCAAAACATCTAAGTACTCGTTCATGAATACGCCTATTGAAGACCAAGTTGCACGACCAGTGTTTCGTCCTAGCGCTGTTAAATCTTCTGGATCCATAATGTGTGAGCGCGTACGAGCCATTACAGCTCGAATTTCTTCAGCTAACCCGCGAGTTCCGATGGCCGGCATCAACTCCTCGGGCCAATCGAGTCGCTGGTCGGCGATCGCATCGGCAAAAAGTTGCCGCGACCTTACTTGTTGCTCCGGGCCAGAGAGCAATCTCGTGGCAGATATGTAAGCTTCGTCAGATTGAAACTGTCTGACCAAGGAATAGCAAAACGAATGGAAAGTGCTAACTAGTGGAACTACGCCGCCACCTACTGCGGCTGAAACTTGGTCGCGCCAATCGATCGCAGCTCGACGTCCGAAAGTAAGCCCCAGAACTTGGTCAGCAGCTAGTGCGTCGGGGCCAGTAAGTCGCGCGGCCATCGCGGCAACCAAAGTTGTAGTTTTGCCAGTTCCAGGGCCTGCCAAAACGCGCATTGCGCCTTGCCTGTGATTAACAACGCGTAATTGATCCTCATCAAGGACAGGCGGCTGATACGGCTTTGCCGGGGTGGGATCTAGAGATAAACGAGTCATTGCTCCTTATTCCACCATGTACCAGTGACAATTCGGCCTTCGGCTTTCGTATTCGCCAAATATTCAGGCAAGATTGGAAAGGTAAGTGCGATTAGTCGAACTAAAGATTGGGGAATGTCCGTGGCGCCAACGGCTTTTACCTCCACTTTGGTAATCGAAGATGCGGTCCTGGATCGACGCCTACGACGCCCTTCGGACTTGGCGCGATTTGCATTCACGTTGACCGCAATTGCTGCCGTCGGATTGCTTGCATACGTGGCACAAAGTACGACAACTGGTATCGATCAAGATATCGTCCAAGGTGCCACACGCCTACCCAGCCCACTAATTTTGATCACAAACTTGATCAGTGGTTTTGGCGCTTTAGTTTTTCCTGCGGTAGTTGCCCTTGACCTTTTGATCCGCAGGCGAACTAGGCAATTGGTTGAATCAATCGGCGGACTGCTTGCCGCAGTGTTAATTCTTTCAATTGCTTCTTGGGCTTTGATTCAATCTGACTCGGACCGCCTACTTTTGGCATTTGCTGGAACCAATGATCCAGCCACAGCAGTTCCATTCAATGTCGTAATTGGTGGTCTTGCGGCGTTTACTACCGTGGCGCGCGTTATGTCGCGACCACGTTGGAACGTGCTTGCTGGAATTGTCCTCGTCTCGATTGCCTTAGCTAACATTCTTGGTGGTGGCGTTACTGCTGCTGGGCTTGGCATCTCGCTACTCGCAGGCTGGGCAACAGGACTCTTGATTCGATATCTGCTCGGCACTGACACTACTCGCCCACCAGGCAACGAGATTGCTAAGGCTTTGGGGCATCTCGGATTACCTTTAACGTTACTTCGCGCCGCCGAAGTATTGCAATCTGGCCGACGCTATGACGCAAGCACTACCGATGGAAAGCGGATTGACTTAATTGTTTTAGATCGAGATCTCGAAGGCGCTGGACTAGCGCAAGCAATCTATAGATCAGTACGACTTCGAGATGGGTCAGGCGGCGCCGGTACTTCTATGCGCCGAAGACTAGAGCGAATCGCACTTAATAGCTGGGCGATATCAACTGCTGGCATACCAACTCAACATCTGATTGCAGTTGCTGAAGTAGGACCGGATGCTGCAGTGCTTGCTTTTGAGCATGTACCTGGAAAATCTTTTGCTTCAACCGGACACAGTTTGGGCGATGCCGAATTAGCTGGCGCTTGGGAAATTGTGCGCGACTTACAGGCCGCTCGAATCGCACACCGCGCTCTTATCGCAGAGAATTTTCTGCAGGCAAATGATGGTCGGGTCTACATTAAAGGAATCGAAGATGGCACAGTTGCAGCATCGGATGTCTTACTTCGCATTGACTTAGCAGAAGCACTGGTAACCCTTTCGCTAGCGGCGGATCCAGCCCGAGCAATTCAAGCTGGACGTGTGGTACTCGGAGATCTTGGGTTAGCTCGCGCGTTACCAGCATTGCAACCAGTCGCACTTTCTACTTACACGCGTGGTCTTCTAAAGGAAAATCGTGAATTGCTCACGACATTGCGGGCAACAATCTTGAATAGCCAGCCTGAGACTGAAGTTGAGCAAGTTGAAATTGAACGGGTAAAGCCAAGAACATTAGTAACAATTGTCGCTGGTTCGATTGCAGCGTATTTACTTTTGACTCAACTAGGTAAAGTAAATTTCATCGAAGTATTTCGAGATGCCGATACCACTTGGCTAATTATTGGTCTTGCGCTTTCCACGTTAACTTATGTGGCGGCAACATTGACGATGATCGGCGTGGTACCCGAACGCCTATCATTTTGGAAAACCTTCCAAGCACAGTGGGCAGCATCTTTTGCTACTTTGGTGGCGCCACCTACTTTAGGTTCAGTAGCGATTAACGTGCGTTATCTGACAAAGCAAGGCATGCATACTGCACTAGCTGGTGCCAGTGTTGCTGTTTCCCAAGCGCTAGCATTTTTTAGTCACATTGCACTGCTATTCATAGTGGTAATCGTGGCTGGAACCTCCAGTGATTTGACATTTAGGCCACCACGCAATGCAATTATCGGCTTCTTGGTAATTGCCCTATCGGCCTCGGTGTTGCTACTGATCCCAAGAGTTAGGAATTGGGCCACCGAAAAAGTACAGCCGATCTTCGCTCAAGTACTGCCGCGCTTGTCATCACTTGCAAACCAGCCAGCGAAGTTGGCTACTGGAGTTTTCGGTGTACTGCTTTTAAATGTGGCCTACAGCATGTGCTTAGTTGCATCAGTAAGAGCATTCACGCCAACTGCATCAGTTGCTGCGATTGCATTGGTATACCTTGCAGCTTCAGTTGTTGGTCAAGCCGCGCCAACTCCCGGTGGTTTAGGCGCAGTCGAAGCGGCTATCGCAGCCGGTTTAACCGCAACTGGTATTGATGCTGGCATCGCAATTTCAGCAACCCTGGTATTTCGTCTGTGGACTTTCTGGGTACCAACTATTCCAGGCTGGTTAGCGTTCCAAAACTTACAGCGAACCGGCGATCTTTAGTAAGAAGGTTTATCCGGCTCGATTTGGCTAACCCAGGCTAAGACGCCGCCGCCAACATGGATTGCATCCTTAAAGCCAGCACCCTTCACTGCAGCTAAAACTTCTGCGGAGCGGCCACCGACTTTGCAATGCAAAACGATTTGCTTATCGTTTGGCAACTTAGTTAATGCATCGCCCATCAAGAATTCATTCTTTGGAATTAGAACTGCGCCTGGGATGCTTACGATGTCGTATTCATTTGGCTCGCGCACATCGATCAACAAGAAATCCTTTTCCCCGCGCTCGCGAGCTTTTAGCATTTCATCTAATTGCTTGACGTTAATCGTTGAATCAACGATTGCTTCGGCTGCTTCGGTTGAAACTGCACCACAAAAAGCTTCGTAGTCGATCAATTCAGTAACAGTTGGGTTAGTGCCACAAACCGCACAAGCCGGATCTTTACGAACTTTGATTTTGCGATATGTCATTTCAAGTGCGTCGTAGACAATAAGTGAGCCAACTAGTGGATCACCAATCCCAGTTAGCACTTTAATCGCCTCAGTCACTTGAATTGATCCAATCGAAGCGCAAAGCACACCAAGCACTCCGCCTTCTGCGCACGATGGCACCATCCCTGGAGGTGGTGGCTCTGGGTACAGGCATCGGTAGCACGGACCATGTTCTGACCAGAAGACACTGGCTTGACCATCGAACCGATAGATCGAACCCCAGACGTAAGGCTTATTTAACAGAACACAAGCATCGTTAACTAAGTACCGAGTTGCAAAGTTATCAGTGCCATCAACTATCAAGTCATACTGAGCGAACAATTCCATGACATTTGTTGAATCCAGTCGCACTTCATGTTTGATAACAGTTACATAAGGATTGATGCCTGTGACAGTGTCTGCGGCGCTATCAACTTTTGGACGATCAATATCACTTTGGCTGTGAATGATTTGTCGCTGCAAATTTGATTCATCGACGGTGTCGAATTCCACAATGCCTAACGTGCCAACTCCGGCAGCAGCTAAATACATAAGTGCTGGACTGCCGAGTCCACCTGCTCCAACGCATAAGACTTTTGCGTTCTTTAAGCGCTTTTGTCCAGCCATGCCAACATCTGGAATGATTAAGTGGCGACTATAGCGACGCACCTCGTCCACAGTTAACTCTGCAGCTGGCTCCACTAATGGGGGCAATGACATATGTGCTCCTTAAATCTCACTAGTACTATCAAACCCTGTTTTTGGCCCGCTCGTTTCCACGGACTGGGAACTGGACAGTAATCGCAAGTTCTTCGCAAAAGCCTGTGAGTTAGATCCAAAAAAACCACACCCAAAAAGACTTGTAGATACTTATCCTTTAGTCTTGCAGGCATGGAAGAAATCCCGTTTTTCAGCGATAAACTGCCAAAATCTAACGCTGCTGGAAATAAAGTTCTAGATCGCCGATCCAACATTATGATGGCTGGGCTAGAGATTTTTTCGGAAAAAGGTTTCCATGCCACGGCCATGGACGACATTGCAGAACGCGCAGGCATTAGTAAACCTATTTTGTATCAGCACTTTGCTTCGAAACAGGATCTGTATCTTGGGGTACTGGATGAACGCGTAGATGTTCTGGTGGCGCAAGTATCAAATGCAATTGATTCAACCACCGGAAATCAAGCTCGACTAGAAGCGGCGATAGCTTGCTACTTCCGATTGGTAGACGATGCGGATCGTGGCTATCGCTTAATTTTTGAATCAGATTTCACAACAAACCATGATGTTCGAGCTCGAGTAGAAGATGTGGTTGCGCAAGTATCGCGAGTTGTCGGCACCGAAGTAATGCGCCAAACCGGAATGTCCATGGGAGAAGCAAACATTCTTGCTGGAGGGCTATGCGGAATGGCGCAAGCTGCAGCTTGGCGTTGGTTGCGACTCGGCAGGCCAATTCCAATGGAACAGGCTGTGGCACAAACTTTGAACTTGGCTTGGAATGGACTCGGTGCGGTAAACGCCCAAATTAGTTCGCCGCAGGCAGACATTCTGCACCTAGAAGATCGCATTAGTTAACGTAGACTTCAAGTATCAGTCATCAAGGAGTAGCAAAGTGGAAATTCGAATCGGTATTCAGCACGCTAATCGCGAAGTTGTCTTAGAAAGCGACGAAGCAACGGCAGCTGTCAAGAAGTTAATTGATTCCGCGATGTCTGCTGGCTCAGTACTAACTTTGACTGACGATAAAGGTCGCACTGTGATTGTTCCTGGCGACAAGATCGCTTTTGTGGAAATCGGCGTGCAGACCAGCGGCCGCGTTGGTTTCACAACTACGTCTTAACTTGTTGCGCTGCTGCGCAACCAAAATGAACACTGTATCTATTGGGATGTGTTAGGACGCGAGTCCTAAATGGTTGCGCTGCTGCGCAACCAAAATAAACACTGTATCTATTGGGATGTGTTAGGACGCGAGTCCTAACACATCCATTCGCTTTGCGTGACCGACTGTCAACCGATTAACCATCGCAGTTAGTTCAGTTGCGGAAACATTTGTCTCACCCGCAGGTGGTCGCAGGAATAACTCTTGTAACGCTGGTCGCGAAGCCGCAACTAGTGTGGCCTGGCTGATCATTTCGCCCATTAAGCGGCGTCCCCAAAGTGCCAACCGACCAGAAACTTTTGGATCTTGTGCAATTGCCGCTCTAATTCTTTCAATTGCAAAATCAGCGTGACCGACATCGGATAAAACTTCAGCTACCAAATCTGCGGTCGGTGAATCCATGTGTGCGGAAATCTCCCGGTAGAAATCGTTTGCAATTCCATCGCCGACATAAGCCTTCAACAAACCTTCTAGCCAATCCCGTGGTGTCAATGTGTTGTGAAATTGATCCAACGGCTCAACAAACGGTTGCATTGCGACAACGGGGTCCGAGCCCAGCGAAGTTAGATGTGCCGATATCTGCTGGTAGTGAGCAAATTCAGCGGCCGCCATTTGGGCAAGGATGGTCTTGTCTTCCAGGGTAGGCGCCAGACTGGCATCGGCAGCAGTGCGCTCAAAAGCCACTAACTCGCCATATGCCAGTACTCCGAGGAGGTCAATTACTGCAGGACTAGTCACAACGCTTAAGGGTAGGCGATATACGGGTACGATTGAAGTCGGCCACGAAAATGTGCGTGTTTGCCTATATATGCCAGGAGTTTTCTCATCGCTAGTTTTGCCGATCTCGGCGTTCCCCAAGACATTTGCTCGGCATTGGCCAGCAAAGGCATCGTTGATGCATTCCCTATTCAAGAAATGACTTTGCCGCTGGCTATGGCAGGCCAAGACCTAATCGGACAAGCAAAAACCGGTACCGGTAAAACTTTAGGATTTGGCATTCCGCTCTTGACTCAAGTAATCACTCCGAGCAATCCGCAGTGGGCGGAGTTTAAGCAAGCGGGTAAGCCACAGGGATTAGTAATTGTTCCTACTCGCGAATTAGCGATCCAAGTCGCTGATGACCTAGACACTGCTGGCAAGAACATGGGGGCACGCGTATTAAGTCTCTACGGTGGCAAAGCTTACGAGCCGCAAGTTGAAGCGCTTAAAAATGGCGTTGAAGTTATTGCAGGAACCCCCGGGCGTTTAATCGACATGATTAAACAAGGTCACTTAGATTTAAGCGCAATCAAAGTACTCGTACTCGATGAAGCAGATGAAATGCTTGACATGGGCTTTTTGCCAGATGTTGAAACCTTAGTAAGCAAGACTCCAGCAAGTCGCCAAACCATGTTGTTCTCGGCAACTATGCCGGGTCAGATTGTTGCCCTAGCTCGTCGTTACATGACGCAGCCAACTCATATTCGAGCTTCTGATCCAACGAGTGATTCATCTACCGTAGATGCAATCGAACAGCATGTCTGGCGCTGCCATCAAATGGATAAGCCTGAACTGGTAGCCCGAGTATTGCAGGCTGAGGGTCGTGGCTTAACAATGATTTTCTGTCGCACTAAGCGCGTGGCCGGAAATTTGGCCGAAGATTTAGCTAATCGCGGGTTTGCTTCCGCTGCAGTTCACGGCGACCTTGGACAAGGTGCACGTGAGCAAGCATTGCGAGCTTTCCGCAGTGGCAAAGTAGATGTCTTGGTTGCAACTGATGTGGCTGCCCGAGGAATCGACGTAGCTGATGTGACACATGTAATTAACTACGAATGTCCAGATGATGAAAAGACATATCTGCACCGCGTTGGAAGAACTGGGCGAGCTGGTGCTTCCGGAGTTGCAATTACCCTAGTTGATTGGCAAGACATCAATCGCTGGCAAATGATCAACCGCATGCTCGGCTTGGCATTTAACGATCCAATTGAAACCTACTCATCGAGCGATCACGTTTACATTGGATTAGGAATACCAGCAGGAACTACAGGGGTGCTGCCAGGGTCGGCACGCACGCGTGAAGGTTTGGCTGGCGAGAAACTCGAAGACTTAGGTGAGACCGGAGCAAATAAAGGTCGCCGCAGTAGTTCAGGTAAGCCACCAGCCGGCAAATCTGGTGCAACCAAGAAGCCTGCGAGTGGTGGCAAACAAACTTCCGCAAACTCAAGTCCTGCTGCGTCTGCAAAACCAAAAGAGCGCACACCTCGACAGCGTAATCGTACGCGTAGCAGTCAAAAAGACGCTTAAGTCAAAGCACTAACTCGCTGCCAAAGCGAAGTTAATTCACGCTCAAGGTAATCATTAATTTGCTTTGGATCGAGCGCAGCAAGCGCGCTGGCTGGTACGGGCGTACCGATCATTAAGTGAATGCGGGGCCGGCGAAAAATTTTGCTTAGAGCCTGCAGAATGCTTCGTTCCACACTGCCCGATCCCAGTTTTCTAGTGTCGTGATGGGCTATTGGTAGCACTGGCATTGAGACGGACTTGGCTAATCCAGCTGTGCCAGGTCGCCAAGCGCGAGGTGAAGCTTGCGCATTTATCTTCACATCACCTTCGGGATACATCAAGACCACTTCGTTGTTCTTTAACGCTGCTCTAGCCGCGCGATATGCACTGCGGCCATCATGTTGGTCTGTCGGAATGATTCCACTTCCAGTAACAATCTGCTTGGCAAGTGGAAAGTTCCACATATCAGAAGTTCCAACTGGTCGAAGATGGCGGCGATGTGGGCAATTTGTTTCACATGGTCCATCTACTGTGAAACCTAATTTATGAAGGGTTCCAACTACGACTACAACATCAACCACTGTGGTGTGATTAACCACAATCATTGCTGGTCCCGGCTTTTCTAAAACCGCAAGATTTTCCTGACCATGTATTTCAATTTTCGTTAGCCGGCGCGCAAGCATTGCAAGAAATGATCCTGGTTTACCTCGCATTACTTAACCTTACTTCAGCACTGTGCCTAACAAACTAGGCAACAGGTTGGGCGCCTGTAATTTCAACCAGCGAACCACACATAAACGCCGCTTCTTCCGAAGCTAAGAATGCAACTAATGCTGCCACTTCATCTGGGCGACCGACGCGACCAAATGGAACCAAGGCATCTAAGTCGGCAATGGTTCGACCGGATCGCTTTGCGCCAGCCTCTAACATTGGCGTGTGAATTTCACCAGGACAAACCGCATTCACTCGAACATTATGCGGAGCATAATCGCGAGCTAAGTTCTGGGAAAACGATGCAACTGCAGCTTTAGTTACGTTGTACCCAATGCAATTTGGCGCAGGATGTAAACCCCACTGGGATGCCGTGTTAACAATCGCTCCCCCGCCACCTGCAATCATGTGTGGCAGTGCAGCTCGGCATAAGTGAAACATCGCATTGATGTTTACGGCAAATAAGTCATTCCAGTCCTGAACGCTGAGATCTAAAATATTGCCCCGGCGCATGATGCCCGCGTTATTTACCAACACATCTATTTGACCTCGCAATTTAAATACTTGCGAAATCAAATCTGTGCAGGCAGCTTCACTTGAAATGTCAGCAGGAATTGCAATTGCAGCACCACCGCTTGCTGTGATATCAGCAGCTACCTTCGTGGCATTCTCGGCATTGGTGTCAGTGACAACAACAAACGCACCTTCACTTGCGAGCCGCTGACAGATCGCAGTGCCAATTCCACCTGCGCCTCCGGTGACAATTGCAGTCTTTCCAGTGAATCGAATTGCTTGGCTCATTGCATTTTCCTTTGCGTGTAACTGGTAGCCATAACTTACTAGTTCTGCGAACTGTGGCCTCAAATGAATATCCCGTGAAATCGCAAGGAATTCAAGGCTTTACCCAAACCATGGATTCTCTAGATCGGGCCTTGAACGGGTAATCTCGACAGGTGAGCACAACCCAGACCCGCATCTACCTAGCCCGATTGGCTGGGACTGCCGTATTTGACTCCGTGGGAGATCAAGTAGGCAAGATTCGCGATGTCGTGGTGGCGGCCCGAACTAATGGCCGCGCGCCATCTGTACTTGGTTTTGTAGTTGAAGTAGCCCCGCGTCGACGGATTTTTGTCCCGATGGCTCGCATCACTTCAATTGAACCAGGTTCGGTTGTAACTAGCGGTGTAGTAAACCTGCGCAGATTTGAACGACAAGCCGATGAAACTTTAGTTATTGCAGAATTACTTGATCGCCGGGTTACGTTAGTCGATACTGCTGCGCAAGTTACGTTGCAAGACATCGGCATGTCACAAGAGCGCACTCGGGACTGGACAATTTCGCGACTCTTTATTCGCAAAGCTGCCACCAGCTTTGGACGCCGCGGGGAAACTGTAACAGTCGAGTGGAGCGATGTCACTGGACTATTCACCGAATCTGCGCAGCAACCTGTTGATTCACTTTTGGCATCAATTGAAGAAATGCGCCCAGCTGACTTGGCGAATTTGCTGCAAGAGTTGCCACAAAAGCGTCGACTCGAACTTATTAGC
The DNA here is from genome assembly GCA_044237405.1 of Candidatus Nanopelagicales bacterium. Taxonomy (GTDB): domain Bacteria; phylum Actinomycetota; class Actinomycetes; order S36-B12; family UBA5976; genus UBA5976. The sequence continues at coordinate 15,737 of JBIIFI010000001.1, forward strand.
GGACTTGATGTTGAAAAGTTAGCGGATGTTTTTGAAGAGTTGCCTGAAGATGATCGCGTTGAAATCATGTCCGAACTGGGATTGGAACGTGCGCGTGATGTTTTGGAAGAAATGGATCCAGACGACGCAGCCGACTTGTTATCAGAATTGCCACCAGAGCAAGCAGAAGAATATCTAGGCGCGATGGAGCCTGATGAAGCTGAAGATCTGCGTCGTCTCTTGACATACGATGACTTCAGCGCTGGCGGCATGATGACAACTGAACCAGTTGTGCTTTCCACTGATGCCACAGTTGCCGAGGCATTAGCCCGAGTCCGCCAGGCCCAACTATCCCCTGCGCTGGCTTCCCAGGTTTATGTCACGCGAGCACCGCTAGAAACGCCAACTGGAAAGTATGTTGGCGTAGCTCATGTGCAGCGATTACTTCGGGAACCACCATCGAGTCTGGTATCTGGAGTATTGGACACAACCCTTACACCTATTGGGCCAGGTGCTCCGCTGGGGCAAGTTGCTCGATATTTTGCAACCTACAACTTGGTCGCACTGCCTGTTGTAGACGAGAATGATCTTTTGTTAGGTGCCGTCACAATTGACGATGTAATCGACCATATGTTGCCGGAAGACTGGCGGGAAAACGAGATAGATGAGGAGGGCTGATCATGGCACGCAACGAACGACGAGGACCACGTTTAGATCAGCCGTTAGAGAGAGGCCGCTCCCTTCGTCCCACAGTTGATTCCGAAACCGCAGGCCGCGTAAGCGAGCGAGTTGCCCGATTCTTGGGTTCTTGGCGGTTCTTGGGCTACATGACATTTGTAGTTTTCAGCTGGCTACTTTGGAACATACTTGCGCCAAGTGAATTTCGGGTTGACGCATTTCCATTCCTATTTTTAACTTTGGTGTTATCGCTGCAAGCTTCCTATGCTGCTCCGCTAATTTTGTTGGCACAAAATCGCCAAGCTGACCGTGACCGCGTGCAATTTCAAGAAGATCGCGACCGCACCGAGCGCCTACTGGCTGACTCAGATTACTTAACTCGCGAAATTGCATCGCTTCGTTTAGCACTTGGTGAAGTAGTCACCCGTGATTACCTACGTGGCGAGATCAGAGACTTACTGGAAGAATTTAAAGAGATTCAAAGCACCGATAAAAAGGATGACCCAAAAACTTCATGACTATTAACCAAGAAGCCGTTCAAGCCGCATTAGCCACCGTTATTGATCCTGAAATTCGACGCCCAATTACTGAAATTGGAATGGTCAAGGATGTTTCAATTTCGGGTGGCGAGGTAA
>JBIIFI010000092.1:0-4699 GCA_044237405.1 Candidatus Nanopelagicales bacterium
ATAGTTGACTCGGCAACAAATTAATAGAGCTGACTCGGCGGCTCCCTACAAAAGGAGCAAGTACTTCATGGATGGAATCTATGACGTTGCAACTCTAACCGCTGGGCAATACTCAGCTGTTAGCAACATCTTGTCGCTTGGCTTTGCAGCAATGCTAGCCACGACAATTTACCTGTACCTTAGCCAAGCGCGCGTACTTCCTAAGTACCGTCAGGCCATCGTAATCTCAGGAACTGTAACTTTAATTGCGCTTTACCACTACTGGAGAATCTACGATTCATTCGCAGCTGCACATGCTGGCGGCGAAGCTTTCAACGAGGCTTACCGCTACGTGGACTGGTTACTAACTGTTCCACTATTGCTACTGGAAACTATTGCTGTTTTGGCATTGCCAGCTGCAAATCGTAAGTCCCTTATCGCTCGCTTGGTTCCGGCTTCAGCCGCAATGATCGTACTTGGTTACCCAGGTGAAGTAACTGCTGAAATGGGTCCAAAGATGATGTGGGGCGCACTTTCCACAATCCCATTCCTATACATCCTTTACGTATTGTTCGTTGAGCTAACTAAGTCGCTAGACAAGCAGCCTGCTGAAGTTGCAGCAACTGTAAAGCGTCTACGTCTGTTGCTTATCGCAACTTGGGGTGTTTACCCAATCTCCTACCTAATGCCATTACTTGGTATCGAAGGTGCGGATGCTTTCGTTTATCGTCAAATCGGTTACACCGTTGCTGACGTACTAGCTAAGTGTCTCTTTGGTCTAACGATTTACAAGATCGCTCGCCTAAAGAGTGCCGCAGATGACGCATCATATGCATCATCTGAAGGTATTCACTAGAAATTAACTAAACAAAAACCCCCTAGTTTTGCTAGGGGGTTTTTGTTTGCCTTAAGACAAAGCGTCGAGCAAAGTGCCCTGTAGATAGGTCAAGTAGTTATAGAGGTGGATTCCCGGCTCATCGGTATCGAAATCAGTTTCGCCCTCATCTGTTATCTCAAGTCGAGTTCCCAATACCAAACGCAAGTCATTTATTGCCTTTAGCCAGGATTTGGCCTGGGTTGGTGTAACTGGCGACTTTCCAGAAAGATCCATCAACATCAAGCGCACATCATTTAAGGCATCGAGTTTGGCTTGGCGCAGGTCTTGTTCAGTAAACCTTCTAAAGTCAGCGCTAGCATGTTCATCTTCGGAATACCCGTCTGGAAACAAGCGTGCCAATGCTGGGTCATCGGAGATCTCAGTTGAGCCATCCATGTTGAGTAATCGAGCTAGTGGGTCGGCATTTTTATCAAAATTTGGAACTTGGAGTAAATCATCCATTTGCTCAAACAGTTGAGACAAGACCTGCTTTTCAGCATCATCAAGTTTTAGGCTGATGCGCCCACCCATTCCTGACTTAAACACCTAATCGTCCTTCTGCAGAGTTGCCCAGAGGCCATAGGAATGCATGGCTGCAACGTCCCGTTCCATTTCTTCCCTGGTCCCGGAACTAACTACTGCTCGGCCTTTTTCATGAACATCCAACATCAATTTTTCAGCTTTTGGTTTGTCGTATCCGAAATAAGTTTGAAAAACATAGGTGACATAAGTCATGAGATTGATTGGGTCATTCCAAACCACGGTGATCCAAGGCCGATCCGTTAGAACATCAAGATCTAAGTCTTCGATCGGTAACGCAGTCATGGATTTAGTGTCTCATGAAGCTCAAGATAAAAATAGGCATAAAACTAGGGCTAACTCCCTTGAGTTAGCCCTAGTTTTTAGAAGTGAGTTACTTCTTGCCCAAACTACGAAGTTGGAACGAGCCGACGATTTCCATGATGCCTGAGAAGATCAAGAAAATCGCAATTACCTGAGTCACTGTAACTAGTGAGCCCACAGGATTATTAATTGTGATTATGCCCGCTAGCAAGGTAACGATTCCAATAAAGATTGCCCAGCCTCGGCCAGATTCTCCCTTGGAAGCAAGACCTGCAACTAGTTCCGCCATACCGCGGAAGATAAAGGTAATACCCATGAATATCGCAGCAAGTTCAACTTTGTCGATGATGCCACCGTTAAAGAATATGACTGCCAAAATTACGGACAGCACGCCACTGATTAACATCAGGGCTTTACCGGAACCTTCAGTGTTATTGCTAATTGCGCGAACAATAGTTCCGATACCACTTACGAAAAGCCAGATTCCAAATAGCAGAATCAAGGTTGCTGTAGCTGATGCTGGATTGTTAAGAGCCATAACACCAATCACAATGGAAAGTGCGCCGAGAACTAGTAGTAGCCACCATTTTTTTCCAAATGCCATCAAGGCATCTTCTGGGGCAGTTGCATTACTTGTCATTTTTTTCTCCCGTTAAATAGGTCGTAGACAAGATTTTAGACGCGATTTCTCCGTTTCCCTTGGATTTGCGGGATGAAAAGTAAGGCTAAAACTGAGACAAAGCCACAAACTAGCCACATTTGAACAAAAGTCTGGCCACTTAAGTTGTTTTTAAAGGCGGCCAAACTCAGGGCTGCCCCGGTGATGGAAGTTATCACAATCGTGCCGAATGAATCTGACATTTGAATTGAGGCACTGTGCCGGGCGTGATCAGCTTCAGGAGACTTGTCGAGCATCAGCCCACCCAGAGTTGGAAAGCAAATTCCCATGCCAAAAGCTGCCGCCCCACAAGCCAGGCTTGCTAACAGCGAAGCAACGGTGGCATTGCTGGGTGCAAAAACCGCAATTGGCGTTAAGAATATACCGATTGAAATAAGCGCCGATCCAAGCACTAAAACTTTTTCCCGTGACATCTTGATTCGATGACTGCCTTGCAGCCACGAGCCACCAAACCAAGTAACGGCAGAGACTGTAAGTACGGCTCCTGAAATTGCCACTGAGACATCGCGAATTTCTTGCAGCGCTAATGGGACATACACTTCAGCAGCGAAATAACCAGCTGAAATCACTCCGCGCATTCCGATTATGGCTGGAATACCGACTGCAATCTTTAGATATCCCTTGGGCATCAAAGTCCGAGTAGTCCAAGCGACTGCAATGAGGCAGGCAGCGCTCGTAGCAACAACGATCGAAACATTCCACTGGCCAATTTGTGAAGTACTGAATTGGAAAACTGCTAGCGCTAATACTGCCGCCAACACTGCGATGATTTGATTCTTGCTATCAGTTCGAACTTGAGGTGTTGCATTTTGTAACTTATCAAGTTGGGAAAGCAGAACCATGCTTGGCAAAATCAGAAGTAGTGGCACAATCCAAAAGGTCATTCGCCAGGATGACAGTTCCACCATCAGTCCCGCGATACCTGGTCCGACAAGTCCAGGAACAACCCAGGCGGCTGCCAGCATCCCCAACGCTTTCGGTCGAAGTGCCTCGGGATACATCCGGCCGATTACTACATACATCGTGACTAAATCGACCCCAAGGGCAAAACCTTGCACACTTCGACCAAGTGTTAGCACTTGTATGTTTGGCGCAAACCCAGCAATTAACGATCCGATTCCTAGAGTAATAATTGCCAGGGAAACAATTTTTTTCACGCCAATGTAGTCAGTCCATAACCCAGCAAAAGTGACACCCAACAAAGAGGCCATAGTAAAACTGGTAAACGCAACTGCGTAGTTACTGATTGCATTTAGGTCACCTGCAGCAACTGGCATAACTGCGCTTACAGCGATTCCTTCAAACCCAAAGACTGCGACTAACGAAACGATTCCTGCGCTCAGTCGCCGAAACTGCGGGCTCCACGGCGAACGCGTCATTCGGAGTTGTCGCTGTTTTCTCCACCTGGTGGCAAACCCTCAAAGATAGCTTTGCATTGAGGACACACTGGGAATTTTCCTGGATCCCGATTAGGAATCCACACCTTGCCACATAGCGCAACTACCGGAGCGCCCATAACGGCGCTTTCGACAATCTTTTCTTTTTGCACGTAATGCGCAAACCGCTCGTGATCGCCCGGTTCTACTTGCTCTTCGACGCGTTCGTCGACAAACAAGCCACCTTCGGTGCGAAAATCCTCATCAGCCATAGGGACTACCTTAACAAACTAAGCAGGTAAGGCGTTGAGTCTTTGCTTGAGTTCAGCCAACTCTGCCTGGATTTCAGCAGGTACCCGATCATCAAACTGACTGAAGTACTCATCCGTTAGATCACATTCAGCAAGCCAGCTGCTCTTGTCTACATCAAAGAGGGCATCTAGATCGGTTTCTGAAATTTCAAGACCATCAAGGGGCAGATCCTCGAGCTTAGGCAAAATGCCTACTGGGGAATCTATGCCTTCAGCTTCGTTTTCTAAGCGATCAACAACCCATGCAAGCACTCGGGAGTTTTCGCCAAATCCTGGCCAGATGAATTGTCCGTCTTCATTTTTACGGAACCAATTGACTTGGAAGAGTTTAGGCACATTCGCAAAAGTACGACCCATGTTTACCCAGTGACCCCAGTAATCAGCCATGTTGTAACCACAGAATGGCAACATCGCAAATGGATCACGGCGCAGTTGGCCAAGGCCACCAACGGCAGCGGCGGTCATCTCGGAAGAAATAGTTGCTCCCATGAACACGCCATGGTTCCAACTGCGAGCTTGCGCAACTAGCGGCACATTTGTGGCGCGACGGCCACCAAAGAGAATTGCTGAAATCGGAACACCTGCTGGGTTTTCCCATTCATCTGAAATCGATGGGCACTGTTCGGCTGGAGCA